>CAZAIE010000270.1:1661-8186 GCA_964485035.1 uncultured Myxococcaceae bacterium
GCAGCTCCTCGTCCAACCCCGTCTTGCGGCAGGGCGCGCACGGCGCCTCGGTGAGCAAGCTGCAGCAGCTGCTCAAGGCGAAGGGGTACAGCGTGGCCGTCGACGGGGACTTCGGTCCCAAGACCGCCGCGGCGGTGAAGCGCTTCCAGGCGGCCCGCGGGCTCGCGGTGGATGGGGTGGTCGGCCCCAAGACCTGGGCGGCCCTCGGCGCCGGCTCGACCGGGAGCACGGGCAGCACCGGGAGCACGGGTGGCAGCACCGGCCCGACGAAGACCGTGACTGGCTACGTGCAAGGCCGCAAGACCACCGTGAAGGTGGCCTACGTCGGCAGCGGCGAGTGGCTCAACGCGAAGGCCGCGGGCCCGTACAAGGAGATGATCGCCGCGGCCAAGCGCGCGGGCATCAACCTCAGCACCACCGACGGCTACCGCACCTACGGCGAGCAGGCCGCGCTCTACAAGAAGTACGGGTCGGGTCGCGCCGCGCGCCCGGGCTACTCCAACCACCAGATGGGACTCTCCGTCGACATCGGCGGGGTCGGCGGCTACAACACGCGCGCCTACCGCTGGCTGAAGGCCAACGCCGGCAAGTACGGCTTCGTCAACGACGTCCGCGGCGAGCACTGGCACTGGACCTACAAGCGCTAGCCCGCGTTCCGACCTCTTGCGAAGTCCGGCCTCCTCCATGGCCGGACTTCGTCGTTGCGGGCCTTCTCTTTTCGGTCTGGGCGGCGGGATACTTCCGGAGTCGAAAGGACGGCCGATGCGCGTCGCGGCTGCACTGGGTCTCTTCCTCGTGGGGTGCAGTCCCGCGGCTCCACCAGAGGGCTGTCGGGACTGCCTCGACGTCCAGGGCACCTACCACTTCGTCGCACCCCGGACCGACTCGGCCAACTGCGAGGGGCTTTACTTCTCCGGCGCAGACCACCAGGTCTTCATCACGCAGCACGGGAGCCGGCTCGACATCTCCGAGTTCACGGCCGAGGCGACCCTGCTCGACGACCTGAGCATCAGCCTCCCCTCCCAGGACATTCGGACTTCCACCGGCGCCCCCGGGACCCTCCTGGTCACGGGAGCCTTCTCTGGTGAGGTGGGGCACCGCGTGCTCTCGATGAGCCTGTTTTACACGGCGAAATCCCAGGCGGGGGGTTACGAGCAGGACTGCGATCTGCAGGTCTCGGGGAGCATGACGCAGGTTGCGCGGTAGCCCGAGGGTTGGGAGGGGGCATGAGCAGCGTCCTGGTCACCGAAGACGTCGCACTCTGCTACGACCTGCACCGCAGCGTCGGCCGCCGCCCTGGCTCGGTCCTGCGCACGGTCGGCTCCGGCTGGGAGTTCGTGCTCGCCGCGCGCCAGCCGGCCCCCGACCTGATGGTGCTCAGCCACTGGCTCCCCGACTTGTTGGGCGACGAGGTCCTCGAGCAGGTGCGGCGGCTGCCGGGGCTCTCGGCCGTCCCGGTGCTGCTGCTGGCCAAGGGCATCGGCCCCGAGGCGAGGGCGCGCGCCGAGCGCCTGGGCCCGGTGGTGGTGTTCGCCGAGGACCCCTCCCTGGAGGCCCTGACCGCGGAGATCTTCTCGCAGCTCAAGATCCAGAGCCGGCGCCAGCGGCGGGTGGCGGTGCGCCTCCCCGTGGAACTCAAGGTCCGCGGGCTCACGGGCAAGGGGGTGACCCGCGAGCTCACCAGCCTGGGCGCGTCCATCGAGACCGAGCTCGACCTCTTCGCGGGGGAGCGGCTGGAGCTGAGCCTGCCGGGCGCGGACGGAGGCCGGGCGGTGCTCAGCACGGCAGTGGTCCACGGCGCTGGTGGCCACGGGGTGCCGGTGGGGCTGGAGTTCGTGGACCCGACTCCGGCGCTGCAGGCCTTCCTCGCGGAGCGGCTGCGGGACAGCAAGGAGCTGGCCTCGCTGGTCGGTCGCATCGAGCGGCTGCCGGCGCTGCCCTCGGTGGCGGCGAAGGTGCTGGAGGAGAGCCTCAAGGACAACGCGGACCTGTCCGCGATGATCGCCCTCATCCGCCCCGACCCGGCGCTCACCGCCCACCTCATCAAGCTGGCCAACGCGGCGACCTTCCAGCTCCGCTCGCCGGTGACCACCGTCGAGCGCGCCGCGGTGTTACTGGGCGTAGTGGCAGTCCGCAACGCGGTGCTGGGCCTGGTCATCTTCCGGCACCTCTCGCAGCAGGCGGCGGGGCGCATCGCGCGCAGCCTGTGGCAGCACTCGCTGGCGTGCGGCCTCGCGGCCGAGCTGCTCGCGCCCCGCTTCGAGGTGCCGCGCGAGGAGGCCTTCACCATCGGGCTGCTCCACGACGTGGGCAAGTTCGTGCTGCTCGCCGAGTTCCACACCGGAGACGGCTGGCGGGTCCCGGTCCCCGAGGGGCGGCTCAGCCCCGAGCGCGAGCGGGAGCTGTTCGGGATGCACCACGCCGAGCTGGGCGCGGCCATCCTCACCCGCTGGCGGGTGCCGGCGAGCGTGCACCAGGTGGTGGGCTGCCACCACTCCGACTCCCCCGACCTCCCCCCCGCGGTGCGCAAGGCCGTGGCCCTGGTGCGGGCGGCGGACGCGCTCTTGTACAGCTCGCACCTGGGGGTCCCGGGAGGCACCGACGACGGCGCGGCGGTGCTCGCGGCGAAGGTCCGGCCCGAGGAGCTGGAGGGGCTGCGCGGCCAGGTCTTCACCCAGCTCGCGAAGATCAGTGCGGTGTTCGGCAAGGCGCTGGAGCCGGCGGACCTCTGCGCGGAGATCGTCGAGCGGGCGAACCAGCGGCTCAGCACCGAGCTGCGGGCGAGCCAGGAGCAGAAGGAGTTGCTCCGGGCAGCCTACGAGCGCAGCCGCCAGCAGCTCACCAGCCTGGTCCAGAGCGAGAAGTTCCACGCGCTGGGTCGCATCGCGGGCGGCGTGGCCCACGAGATCAACAACCCGCTCTCGTTCGTGAACTCCAACCTGCAGTCGCTGCGCGGCTACGTGGAGACCCTGGCCGCCTGCGCCCGCGGCAGGCCCCCGGTGGACCCGGCGTCGCTGGAGGAGGTGCTCGCCGACCTCCCGGTCCTGATGGGAGAGATGCAGCAGGGGCTGGGCCGGGTGCGCTCGGTGGTGGACGCGCTGCGCCACTTCGTCCCCACCGGCGACACCACGCTCTCGCTGGGCAACGTCGCCCTATGCGCGACCCACGCCGCGCAGTTGGCGAGCCCCTCGCGGCCCCAGGGGGTGAAGCTGGTGCTCGGCGAGGCCCGGGTGCGCGACACGCTCCTCGACGCCAGCGGCCTGGTCCGCGCCTTCGTGGAGATCATGCTCAACGCGTTCTTCGCGATGCCGCGCGGCGGCACGCTCTCGGTGGACTTCGCCGAGGACGCGCAGACGGTCGCGGTGCTCTTCCGCGACACCGGCGAGGGCATCCCCGAGGAGAACATCAAGCACCTGTTCGAACCGTTCTTCACCACCCGGCCGGTGGGGGCGGGCCGCGGGCTGGGGCTCTCGGTTGCCTACGGCATCGTCAGCCGCCTGGGCGGGCAGATCCTCATCCGCTCCTCGCCGCAGACTGGGACGGTGGTGGAGGTCCGCCTGCCGCTGGTCCGGGTCTGACCAGTGGAAGATTCGACGCCTCCGTCAGGACCTGCGCCGGGCGCGAGCAGGAGTCGAGACAAGTGCTTGAAATCAGGACCGGCCTGGGGCATGCAGTAGGCCCTGCCATGCGCCACTTCCTTCACCGTTGCCTGGGGCACTGGGTCGCGCGCTGCGCGGGGGCGGGCGTGGTGTCCACGGTGGTGGACGTGGGCGTGCTGCTGGCGGCGCTCGCGCTGGGGGTCGCGCCTGTCCCCGCCTCGGTGCTCGGCGTGCTGGTGGGGAGCGTGGTCAGCTTCGCGCTGAACAAGTACGTCGCCTTCCGTGACGGCACCAGCCCGCTCCTCCCGCAGCTAGGCCGTTACGTGGCCACGCTGGCGGTCGCCGCGGCGGTGCACGCGCTCCTGATGTGGGGCCTCGCGGTGTGGGCCCGCGCCCCGGTCCTCTTCGCGAAGCTGCTTGCCGATGCCCTGGTCTTCGGGTGCGGGAACCTCTGGGCGATGCGCTTCGTGGTCTTCCCGCTCGAGAGCCCCCTGGAGCCCGAGGACCCGACCTCCACCGGCGCCCGCGGCTGAAGCCCCAACTCGGCGGTGCTTCCTTGCGCTGGCTGAGCGAGCAGGTAGGCCCAGGCCGCTCAGCGCCAGCATCCGTCTCCATCTCGGCCTGCTTGCCACCTTGAAGACCCAACCCGGGCTACGTGGCCGCGAGCTCGGGGCGTGAGATCGAGGAGAGCCTCGCGCGGCCACTCCGATTTTTTGAACCACCCATGGATGGCCGGGGAGGGGCTTTGAAGGGGAAGGGTCTGCAGGGTTCCGTGCTCGAGCGACGGCTGGAGAAGGGGGGCCGGTCGGCCCCCGCGCGACTTGCCTTGCGGGCTGCCTCGAGACCCCGAGGCGGACGGACCTGCAAGCGGCCTACGCGCGCGGCGCCTGTCGGCGCCCTCTTCGGGGCTCGTCTTCCCGACCGGCCCTGGGGGGGGGCCTGGCGATTGCACAGAGGTTACTTGATTGGCGTTAAGTAATTCCCGAACGGGGGGAGGGCGCGCTGGGGTCGCGTGAGGAAGCTTGCGTCTGCCCGAGATCCCTCCCCTGGAAGACCGACCCCTGTTCCATGGCGGGACCCGCCTGGCAGGGCTCGGGCTGGCGCAGAGCAGGCGGCCATGGGGCGGTGGCGTCGGCCTGGGCGACAGGGTATTCCACTGCCCCTCCGGTCGCGAGGTCCCGCCGTGCATCGCATTCACTTCGAGAAGCTCCCGCGCCTGGGCGCGCTGCTGCGCAGCCACTTCCTCTCCGGGCTGCTGGTGGTCACGCCCTTCGGCGTCATCCTCTGGCTCGCGGTCCTCTCGATCCAGGCCGTGTGGCGGCTCCGCCTGCTCATCCCCGATGTGTGGCGTCCGGAGGCGTGGGCGCCGAGCCCCACCGTGGCCTGGGCGGTCGACGCCGGGCTGCTCGCTGGGCTCGCGCTGCTCGCGGCCCTGGTCATCTCCTTCGTGGGCTGGGTGTCCAAGCAGCTGCTGGGGCAGAAGCTGCTCGACTTCGTGGCCGAACACGTCATCCGGCGCATCCCGGTGGTGCGCAGCGTCTACAACGCGCTGGAGCAGCTCCTGCGCACGCTGGCGCAGGGCGGGGGCGCGCAGTTCCACCGGGTGGTCTACGTCGAGTACCCGCGCAAGGGCGTCTGGGCGCTCGCGTTCGTCACCGGGCCGGCGCGCTCGCCCAACGTCCCCGAGGGACTCCTGAACGTCTACGTCCCCACCACGCCCAACCCCACCTCGGGGTTCCACCTCATGGTCCCCGAGGGCGAGGTGCGGCCCTGCGATCTGAACGTGGAGGAGGCGTTCCGCACCCTGCTCTCGCTGGGCATCGCGCAGTCTGGCATCGCCCCGGGGCGGGCGCCGAAGCCGGAGGCCTGAGCGTCGCTACTCCGCGGGCAGGTCGAGCACCACCAGGGTGGTGCCGCTGGGGCCGGGGATGAGGTGGTACTCGCCTTCCACCAGGTTCAGCTCGCGCACGAGGTCGCGCGCGGGGCGGGAGGTGGCCATCACCGCGACGCGCTTCTGCGCCAGGAAGACCCGCCCGTCGTCGCCGGAGGGGACCACGTCGTCGTAGAAGTCGGGCTCCAGCCGGTTGAAGAAGACCGGCGCCTTCAAATAGAAGGCGAGGTACGGGCCGAGGTCGGTGATCACCGGGCGGTTCTGGGGGTTGTGCTCGTTCACCAAGCGGGCGATGGCGCGGTAGTCGCGCCCGCCCTGGTGCACCTTGAGCCGCTCCGCGTGCATCTGCGCCACGCGGGTGCCGTACGCCCCCGAGATCGCCGCGCAGGAGAGGGTCACGCCCAGCACGACCGCGGTGCGTAGCCGTGGGGAGGCCCAGCTCACCATCGCGTCCACGCCCCAGGCCAGCACCAGCGCCGCGGCGGGGTAGGTGAGGTAGTCGTAGCGCTCGTACGCGTAGTACCAGGCCGAGTGCAGCACCGCGAAGGCCAGCAGCCCGAGCACGGTGGCGAAGGCGAAGCCGCGCTTGGGGAAGATGCCGGAGATGGCCGCCGCCACCAGGGTGAGCATGTAGACCACGGTGACGATGCCCTGCAGCACCGTCAGCCACCCGGGGAAGAAGCGCAGATACAGCCAGCTCTCGGTGTCGAACCGGAAGATCATCCAGAACGGCGCCCGCAGGTGACGCCACACCGCGTCGAAGAAGTTGAACTCGTGGAAGTGGGCCTTGGCCTCGTCGATGTAGGCGATGAGCCCCCGCGACTCGAGGGCGAACGCCCTCAGGTAGGCCACGTGCACGGTCTCGGGGAGCGCGAAGAGGACCAGGCAGATCCCGAAGAGGGCGAAGCGGCGTTCCTGGAAGAGGCGCCTGGCGCACAGCGCCAGGAGGATGAGCGCGACGAACGCGCCCTCGACCCGGGTGAGGAACGAGAACCCGCCCAGCAGCGCCGCCCACAGCGCCTCCCGCCCCGAGGC
>CAZAIE010000271.1:0-8178 GCA_964485035.1 uncultured Myxococcaceae bacterium
GTTCACCACCTGGATCGGCAGACGCACCTCGTCGCCCGCGAGGAGGAAGCCGGGGACTACGGGATCGACGTAGGCAGGGAGCGTCCCACGGAAGCTGGTGACCGCGCCGGCCTGGGCGCCCTCGCGGGAGAAGGCCAGCGCCAGCACGCGCCAGTTGGTGAGCCGGTCGGGGACGCGCACCGGGTACTCGGCGCGGCCCGTGTCGTCGGTGGCGATGAGCGGCTCGAAGACGAAGGTCTCCGGAAACCAGGCTCGCGTGGGCGCTGCGGCGGCGGCTCCTTCCCCGGTGGCCGGGCTGTCGTCCTGGTCGAGGAGGCCATCGGCGAGCGTGTTCGCCACCTTCTTGTCTGCCATGTCCTTCTTGGGCATGGCTATCTTCGCCAGCGCCATCCGCATCCCGCCACCGCCCGCGCCCAGCATCTCTTTCTTGGCTTCCATCTCCATGGGCGCCGGCGCAGCGGCCATGGGGGCCTCGTCCGCCGAGAAGCGCAGCGCCTTGCGGCCATAGCCCCCAGGCGCCTGCATTGCCATCTCCTCGCCGCCCAACGCGTTGGCGCTTGCCGCGGTAAGGGCGCGGAGGTTCTGGCCGAACACCGCGATGCAGGAGAGGGGCGCGAACACGCAAGCCAGGCCGATGACCACGTAGATCCAACCGCCCTTCCCCTTGCCCTTCGCAGGCAGGGGAGGCGCCACGGGCGGCGTGGGCGGCACGGGAGCGCCAGGGGTCACCGGGTTCTCGTTGGGGGTGTTCATGGCTTCTCCTTCGCGACCCACGCCTGCCAGTTCTCGACGTCCTCAGGCAGCCTCGTCGCCGCCTGCACCACGACCACGCGCGGCTCGACCAGCCCGAGGAGGTCCTGCGGCAGCCACGAGAGGCGCAGCCGCCGGCCGTAGGCATCCCCGACCGCCTCGCCGCGCTTCTCGCAGGCGTCCAGGGCCTTGTTCCAGAGCTGCGCCATGGTCTTGGGCTTCATCTTCTCGGCCGCCGGCGCGGTCTCCTCCCAGCGGCGCGTCTGCGTGTAGAGCTCGCCCAGCACCGTGTAGAAGTGATCGGTCAGGTCCTCGAGGGGCGTGAACAGCGTCGAGGAGCTGGCGTTCACGTAGTTGTCGATCTCCTGGGCCGGCGGCGGCGAGGCCACGCGCAGCACCACCGCCGCGGCCGCGTTCGCGCCACGGATCCGCCCCATCGCCAGCGCCTGCGCGTCGAGCGAGCCGAAGGCCGAGGAGGTCATGGTCGCGTGCGTGCGCAGCTTCGCGAGCTCGTCGCCGCCGGGCAGCGGCACGAGCTGGCTGAGCGACTCGTCCACGCCGGACAGCGTGACCGCGGCCGCAGTCCCCTTCTCGCCCGCCCTGGTCTCGAGGAGCAGCTTCGCGGTCTGCCCCGGCGCGTAGTGCTCGCGCTCGGCGCGCACCGAGACCGAGAGCGTGGTCTCGGGCCGCACGAAGGCCATCGTCTGCGCCCCGCCCCAGGACACCTGGAACCAGCCCTGCGCCTTCGCCGGGACGGTGAAGGTCGCCGAGCGCCGGTCGGTCTCGGTCTTCACCTCGTAGGAGTGGCCCTCGTTCTGGAAGTAGAGCTTCTCCGGCAGCTCGCCCTGGAACTGCGGCCCGCGCAGGATCTCGAGCTTGAGCTTCTCGCCGGCCTTCACCAGCACCGGGGTCATGCGCAGGCGGATGGGCGGCACCACTCCGGGGTTCACGCGCAGGCGCGCCGAGCCGACCTCTTCACCTGCGGCCTTGGCCGTCACCAGGAACTCGTAGCCGAGCATCGTGGTGGCCTGCGGGCGCGTCTCCCCAGGCTCGTAGTAGGGCACGGCCCGGAAACGGATGATGCCCACCCCGGACTGCTCGGCGGGCTCGGCCAGGGTGAGCTCGCGGAACTTCGCGTCGACGCAGGCGTCGGTCCGCAGCCGGGCGCCCTCGTCCTTGCCCTCGCGGGCCCAGGAGAAGGTGACCTGCTTGCTGCCCTTGGTCGTCTTCCAGGTCGCGAAGCGGTCGAAGTCGAGGTCCTCGTTGAGGTTCTTCGGCAGGCAGGGCCGGGAGTCGAGCACCGCCTCGCGCACCGCCTGCTCCAGGCCCTCGGGTTCGTCGGGGACGCTGGAGAAGGTCGTGGAGATCTCCGGGAGTGCGGGCGGCAACAGGCCGAAGCGCAGGTGCAGCAGCCGCTCGGGCCCCGCGGCCAGGCGCTTCTCCTTCAGCACCTGCGCGACGCACCGGGACAGCGGCTGCGCGTCGGTGCCGACCGCGAGGATGGCGCCCGCCGCATCGGCCCGGACGCCCAGCGTCACGTCGGAGCCCGAGCCCTCCACGAAGCGGCCGCACGGGGCGATCGCGTCGAGCCAGCCGTCCAGCACCTTGCGGTCGGCGAGGCCCGGCTCGTCGCCCGTGAGCAGATCCTCGGCCATCTGCAGCGACACCGGTCGCGGACGGGGCTTGGGCCGGTAGGGCATCGCTGGGATCACCACGTTCACGGCCGGCCCTGGGTCGATCTGGAGACTCGCGACGCCGTCCTCGTCGGTGGTGGCGGTGACGCCCTTGTCCGAGGGATCCCAAGCGCGCTTCACCACCAGATCCGCCTTGGGCAGCACCACGCCGCCGGGGTCGGTGACCCGCAGGTAGAGGCGGTTGTTGAAGCCCTGCACCAGCCCGTCGCCGATCTCGGTGACCGTCGAGACCTGGATGCCCTCCTGCGCGAGCAGCACCGAGAGCGAGCCCTCGACGCGGTCGCCCGCGGGGTCGGTCGCCGAGAGCGCGGCCGCGAGCGTGACCTGCCCGCGCAGGTCCCCGGGGATCTGTGGGAGGTCGAAGGTGAAGCGACCGGCCTTGTCCGCCTGGGCACGGGTGGGCAGGGCCCCGTTCTGCCACTCGTAGGGCGCGGGCCAGTTGCCGAGCACCTGCCAGGTGAGCGCGACCTCGGCACCGGCGACGGGGGCCCCGGAGCTGTAGGTGACCGAGCCGCGCACCACCGGCTTCTCGTGCGGCCGGTAGAACGCCTTCGAGGCCGAGGCCTCCACGCGGAAGCGGGGCAGCGTGAAGGGCTTGACGGTGAACGAGGCCTCGCCCTGCGCGTCGCCCGAGACCCAGCGGACCTTCCAGTCGCCGGTCTCGGCGCCGGAGTCGAGCGGGAAGCTGCCCGAGGAGACGCCCCAGGCGCCGGCGGGCGAGCGCTCCTCGAGCAGCACCTCGCCGGTGGGGTCGGTGACGGTCCAGATTCCCGGCCGGCCGTCGAGCGGCGCCAAGTCCTTGGCCCGCAGCGCGACGGCGCGGAAGCGCACAGTGTGACCGGCCTCATAGAGCGGGCGGTCGGTCAGCACGTGGATCCGCGCGGGCGCGTAGACCGGTAGCGGGACGTCCAGCGACTGCTCGGCGAGCGGGGACTTCACCTTGAACCGCAGCCGATAGTCGCCGTCCTTCAGGTCGGAGCGCAGCGAGACCTCGGCGCTGCGCTGGCTTCCCGAGGACTGCCAACCCTTCTTCGAGGGCGGCAGCGGCTCTTCCTTGCCGTCGGCGTGGACCAGGAAGGCGCTCGCCTGGACCCGGCTGGTGACCGGCGCCTGGAAGGCATGGTCGGCGCGGTCGGTGGTGAAGTGGGCGTTGGCGCTGACGTTGACCCAGCCCGTGGTCCCGCGACGAAGGCTGCTCGCCGAGCCGCTCAGGGTCTGGCGGGGCCTGCCGTCGGGGCACAGGTGGGACGAGATGCCGTACCTGAGCCACGAGGTGACGCACAGCGACTGGGTGAGCAGGAAGAGTCCGACGAGGACGACCCCGAGGACCATCCCGAGGACGACGTTCCGCGCTTTCTTGTTCATGAGCCCTCCGCGGGCAGCACTATACGCGAGCGTGGGTCTGGCCAACGCCGCGGTGGTAGCGTGTCGGCCCCCCTGAGCCGGAGCCAGCGTGGCCCGCCCCCATCCCAGCCTCTCTGCTCTCGCCGAAGGGCTCGGGGTGCGCCGGTTCGGGGTGGTGGCCCTGGCGGTCGCCTGGCTCCTTCACCACGCAGTCTTCTGGGCGTTCCGCATCCCGCGCGGGCGCGCTCCGCTCCACGAGGTGCTGAGCCACTGGGACTCCGAGTGGTACACGCGCATCGTGGTCGATGGGTACGACCCGGCATCGCTGGCCTACTTCCCTCTCTACCCCGCCCTGGTCCGCACGCTCACCACGGGGTTTCGCAGCCCGGTCACCGTGCCGCTGGTGGGGGCGGGGCTGTCCCTGGTCCTGTTCGCCACCTTCGTGTGGATGGTTCAACGCGCGAGCCGGGACTTGGTTCTGGTCCAGCGCGGCCTCGCCCCGTCGACGCTCTTGGGATGGGCGTTCTTCCTCTACTCCCCGGCGAGCTACGTCTTCCACACCCACCACACCGAGTCGCTCTTCCTCGTGCTGAGCTTCGGGGCGCTGGTGCTCGCCACCCGGGAGAAGTGGCTGGGCGCGGCGCTCCTCGCCGGACTGGCCTCGCTCACCCGGAGCCAGGGCGTGCTGGTCGCGGTGGCGGTCGCGGGGATCGCCGCGGCGGCGTCGGGGAGCCTGCGGCAGCGGGCGACGCGGTTCGTCCTGTGCGGGCTCGTCTCCGGGGCGCTCTTCTCCTGCTTCCCGCTCTACGGCTGGCTCACCCAGGGAGATCTGCTCGCCTTCGTCTCCGCGAAGAAGCACTGGTCGAACTGGGCGGAGGCGCGCCCGGCCTTCGCGATGGTGCGCGCGCTCTGGCTGGGGAACCCGTGGCAGAACGGCTCGCTCGTCTCCTGGGTGGGCCTCGTCACCTTCTACGCGACGCTCGGAGGGGCGCTGCTCCTCGCGCGACGCAATCCGGTGCTGTGCGCGTACCAGGTGGCGTCCCTGTTGCTCATCCTCACGCAGTACGAGCTGGCGGCGGCGAATCGGTACTGCACGGTCCTCTTCGCCGCACTCTTCGCTCTCGGCGACCGCGCCGCGCGGCTCCCGCGCTGGGCCCAGGTGCTGCTCTTCGCAGTCCTGGTGTTCTTCAACCACCGGATGCTGTGGGCCTACGGTCGGGGCTTCTGGGCGTACTGAAGCCCGATCAGAACCACACCTCGGTGCGCACGAACCCGTGCGCGTCGAAGCCCAGCCCGGCGGGGATGCCGTACTTGAGCGCCAGCTCCGCGCCCAGGCCGAGCGAGAGCAGGTTCTCGATCACGGTGACCTCCAGCGCCACCTCGCCCTTCCCCACGAAGACGGGGACGAAGTACGCCGTGCGGCGCTGCCCCGCCGCGCACATGAACTCGATGCCCCCGGCCCCACGCACCAGCAGCCGCGGGTTGGTCCAGGGTCCCAGGTCCTTGCGGACGCCGACCGTCACGTTCAGCGCGGCCCAGCCCGGCAGCGTGCCCTCCAGCCCCACCCGCCAGTCGAGGTCCTGCGCTGGGAAGTCCCAGTGCAGCTTCATCCCCGCGCCGAGGCCGTGCGAGTAGAACGCCTCGTCCGGCGTGCCCTTGACCACGATCTTCGGGTAGGCCCAGCCGCCCAGCAGGTTCACGCCCCCACCCAGATCCAACGAGACGGAGTGCGTCGCGGGCACGTAGTCGCGCGGGGCAGCCTTGGGCTTCTCCGCCGGCTTCGCCACCGCCTCGGCCGGCGCCGCGGCGGGGGCTGGAGCAGGAGTCGCCGCCGCAGGCGCGGCGTGCTCGCCGTCCTCGCGACGCTCCTCGTCCCCCGTCCCCGCTCCCAGCTTGGGCTGGGCCTGCACGGGGAGTGCGGCGACCAGCAGCGACAACATCAATGCCCTGCGGACCATGTGCTGCCTCCGACCTACTCGACGCCCAGCTTGCGCAGGAAGGCCTCGTTGCTCGGGGCCCGCTCCAGGAACCCGTTGAGGAGCTTGTCCGGCTCCTCGCTGCGACCGCGCGCGAGGATGATGTCGCGGTACCTGCGGCCGAGCGTCTTGTCGAAGATCCCCGCCTTGGCGAACCGCGAGAACATGTCGTCCGCGAAGACCTCGGCCCAGAGGTAGCCGTAGTAGCCGGAGTCGTAGCCGCCCATCAGGTGGCCGAAGGTGGCCGGGAAGCTCGTCTCGGCGAGCGGGGTCAGCCCCAGCACGTCCTGGCACATGGTCCGGTACAGCGGCGTCGGGTCCACCTCGGCGCCGGCGGTGTGCAGCGCCTGGTCGAAGCGCGCGAGCAGGACCTGCCGCGTGTAGTGGTACCCCGCGTCGAAGGTGCGGGCCTGGCGGATCTTCGCGATGGTCTCCTCGGGGAGCTTCTTCGAGGGGTCCTGGAAGTGGCCGCTCATGAGGTCGAGCACCGGCTTCTCGAAGACCCAGTTCTCCAGGACCTGCGAGGGCGCCTCCACGAAGTCCCGCGCCACCGCCGTCCCCGCCTGGCTGCCGTAGCGCGCCTCGGTCAGCGTCTGGTGCATGACGTGGCCGAACTCGTGGAACATCGTCTTCACCTCGTCGTGGCCCAGGAGCGACGGGCGCCCCTCCGACGGCGGGTTGAAGTTCCCCAGGAGCACGGCGATCGTCGCGCGGTACTCGCCGCCCACCTGGCGCGGGACGGTGACCTGCGCCGAGGCCATGTGCCCGTACTTGCCGCGGCGCGGATACAGGTCGGCGTAGAACGTGCCCACGTAGGCGCCGGTCCCCTCGTCGCGGATCTCGTAGAGCTTCACCTCGGGCGCCCAGACATCCGGGCTCGCGACCTCCTTGATCTGGATGCCGAGGAGGGTCTCGTAGACCTTGAACATGCCCGAGAGGACGGTCTCGGCCGGGAAGAACTCGCGGATGCGCTCGGTGTCGAGCGCGAAGTCCCGCTTCTTGAGCTGGTTCAGGTAGTACGCCACGTCCCACAGGTTGAGCTCGGCCTTGGGGTCGGAGGTCTCGGCGCGCTTGAGCGCGGTGAGCTTCGCGAGGTCCTGGTCGCGCCGGACCTTGAGCTTCGCCTGCAGCGAGGAGAGGAAGTCGGCGACCGCCTTGGCGTTCTTGGACATCAGGTCGTCGGTGACGTAGTCCGCGTGGGTCGCGTAGCCGAGCAGGCGGGCCTGCTCGTCGCGCAGCTTCACCGCCTCGCGCAGGAGCGCCGTGTTCCGGGTCGCCTCGCGGCTGTCGCGGACCTGGTGCAGGCGGCGCCGCGCCTCGCCGTTCTTCGCGCCCTCCATGAAGGGCACGTAGTCCGGCATCTTCATGGTGACGAGGTAGCCGCCGGTCTTGCTCCGCGCGAGCCGGGCCACGTACGCCGCGGGGAGCCCCTCGAGGTCCTTCTCGGACATCTCCACGAAGTCGGCGTTCTCGTTGAGGTTGCGCTGGAACTCGGTGGCGAGCTCGGCGAGCCGGGTGCGCACCGCGACCAGGCGCTGAAGGTCCTTGTCGGAGAGCTCGAGACCATTGCGGCGGAAGTCGCGCAGGGTGAGGTCCAGCAGCCGCTGCTGCTGCGCGTCGAGCGCCTCGTGCTTGCCCACCCCGGCCTGCCAGGCCTTCACCGCCCCGTACAGGTCGCGGCGCGAGGCGATCTTCACCACGTACTTCCCGTAGTTCTCCTCGGCCGTGCCCGCTGCCGCGCGGACCTTCTCGTCGGTGTGCACGTCCTTGAGGATGCCCAGGCGACCGGCGGCGTCCGAGTAGTCGTCCACGGCCTGCTCCAGCGCCTCGACGGTGTTGGAGAACGTCCGTGCGCCGTCGGGCAGGGCCGCGATGGCCGCGAGGGCACGCTCGCAGTCGGCCTCGGCGGCCTGGCTCTTCTGGAGGATCTGCTCAGGCGAGAGCCGGTGGTCGATGAGGGGGACGGCGACGCGCGGGACGGTGGGCATGGGGCCACTCCGGTCGGGGGTGGAGACGTGCTGCGCACTGGCGCAGGACGCGAGGGTCAGGAAAGCCAGGAGCGAGGGACGGACGTCCATGGGCACCTCCAGGGCGCCCGTTGTGTCTCCAAAGCCCCGGACAAGGCAAGCCCGGAGTGGACGGAGGCGGAGGGGGGTACGCACCGCGACGGGCGAACGCATACCGTGACGGAAGTTGTCTTCCCGGGTCGACAACCCAAGTCCCTGATTTCACTGACCCCGGGTCCCGAAACACCAAGTCTGTGGACGTGGACTGGGTGGGCTGGGTCGACTGGGTGGACTGGACAGGGTGGATGCCAAAGCCCCGGACAAGCCCTGGCCGCGGTGGCATGCTGCGCCGCCAGAGGCCAACCCATCGTTCCCCGCGAGCCCACCCCCGCCGACGGTCGGCAGGGC
>CAZAIE010000272.1:0-8173 GCA_964485035.1 uncultured Myxococcaceae bacterium
GAGAAGCGCCGCTCCGGCGTCTCCGACTCGCACGGGATGCCCGCGGCACCCTTCGGCGGCGCCTCGTTCTCCTCCTCCCCGCTCGGGCGGCTGGTCACCCCGGAGCCGCCGCGGACGGCCGCGCGACCGGCGCCCGTGACGGCCCCCAGCGCGCCGCCTGCTCCGGCCGCACGCGCCGCGGCGCCTGCTCCGGTCTCCTTGCGCGAGTTGCTCGCGCAGTTCGTGTCCCGCGGCGGCTCGGACCTGCACCTGGCCGCCGGGAGCCCCCCGCGCATCCGCCTCTGCGGGGAGCTGGTGCCCATGGGCGAGACCGCGCTCGCGCCGGCGCAGACCCAGGCGATGTTCGAGGAGGTCCTCACCCCCGAGCAACGGGAGCGGTTCCTCGCGGAGCAGGCGCTCGACTTCTCGCTGGAGTTGCCCGGGGTGGGCCGCTTCCGCGCCAACGCCTACCGCCAGCGCAAGGGGCTGGACCTGGTCTTCCGCGCCATCCCCTCGCGCATCCCCACGCTGGCCGAGCTGGGGCTGCCCGAGTCGGTGGGCAAGCTCACCCAGTTCCCCAACGGGCTCATCCTGGTCACCGGCCCCGCGGGGTGCGGCAAGTCCACCACCCAGGCCGCGCTCATCGACCGCATCAACGAGACCTGGCGCGACCACGTCATCACCATCGAGGACCCCGTCGAGTTCGTGCACCCGGCGAAGAACTGCCTGGTGAACCAGCGCGAGGTGGGGACGCACGTGCGCACCTTCGCGGAGGCGCTGCGCAGCGCCCTGCGCGAGGACCCCGACGTGATCCTGGTGGGCGAGCTGCGCGACCTGGAGACCATCCAGCTCGCGATCACCGCGGCCGAGACCGGGCACCTGGTGCTGGGCACGCTGCACACCGTCGACGCGGCGCGCACCATCGACCGCCTGGTCGACGTCTTCCCGGCGCAGCAGAAGGGGCAGATGCGCAGCATGGTGAGCGAGTCGCTGCGCGGAGTGGTCTCGCAGCGCCTGCTGCCTGCCGCCGAGGGGACGGGGCGGGTGGCCGCCTTCGAGGTGCTGCTCACCGACCGCCCGGTGGCGAACCTCATCCGCGAGGGCAAGACCTTCCAGATCCCGAACGTACTGCGCACCGGGCGCGCGCGCGGGATGTGCTCCATGGACGACTCGATCCTCGCGCTCCTGCAGGCCAAGAAGATTACCCAGGCGGTGGCGCTGGCCCACCTGGACCACCCGGAGGAGCTGGAGAAGCAGCTCGCCCAGAAGCGCGCCGCCCGGAGGACCTGAGCCCATGCCCGCCGTGGACCGATACCTGGACGTGCTGCTGGAGAAGGGCGCGAGCGATCTGCACCTCTCGTCCGGCCGGCCGCCGCTGCTCCGCCTCCACGGGAGCCTCACCGCCATCCCCGGCGAGGGAGTGCTGGCGCCCGAGTCGGTGCAGCGGCTCGTCGCGGAGATCGTCCCGGGCCACCTCCGGGACCAGCCCCGCGAAGCCGTTGCCGGCGACCTCGACTTCGCCTACCAGCTCGAGGGCCGCGGCCGCTTCCGGGTGAACGCCTTCCAGCAGCAGCGGGGTGCGGGCGCGGTGCTGCGGGTCATCCCCACGCGTATCCCCACCCTGGCCGAGTTGGGGCTGCCGGCGGCGCTGGAGCGCTTCGCGAAGCTGCGCCACGGCCTGGTGCTGGTGACCGGGCCCACCGGGAGCGGCAAGTCGACGACGCTCGCGGCGATCATCCACCAGATCAACCTCGACCGGGCCGGGCACATCCTCACCATCGAGGACCCCATCGAGTTCGTGCACGAGAGCCGCAAGTGCCTGGTCACGCAGCGCGAGGTGGGCCCCCACGCGACCTCCTTCGCCGGCGCGCTGCGAGTGGCCATCCGCGAGGACCCCGACGTGATCCTGGTCGGCGAGATGCGCGACCTGGAGACCATCTCGCTGGCGCTGACCGCCGCCGAGACCGGGGCGTTGGTCTTCGGCACGCTGCACACCAACGGCGCAGCCAAGACCGTGGACCGGATGATCGACGTCTTCCCCGCGGCCGAGCAGGACATGGCGCGGTCGCTGCTCGCGGGCAGCCTCGAGGGCATCATCAGCCAGCAGCTCGTGCCCACACAGGACGGCAAGGGTCGGGTCTGCGCCCTGGAGATCGCCGTGTGCACCTTCGCCCTCTCCAACCTCATCCGCGAGGGCAAGGGCTTCCAGATCGGCTCGGCGCTGCAGGCGGGCAAGGCCGAGGGCATGCAGTGCCTGGAGCAGGCGCTGGCGGACCTCGTCGGCCAGCGGAAGATCTCCAAGGAGGCGGCGTTCTCCACCGCTCTCAACAAGGAGTACCTGGCGAGCCTCATCGGCCCCGCGCCCGAGTAGCGGTCAGGCCCACGCCTCGGCGACGACGCGCCGTGGGTCCCGGGTGCGCTTGAGCAGCCAGCCTCCCTCGCGGACGCTCTCGATCATCCGGCGCAGTTCGCGGCCGTCCGCCGGGCGGGTCCGGGGCTCCTTCGCCAACAGGCGGTCCACCAGCGCCGCGACGCGCGCGGGCGCCTCGACCACCGGGGCCGGCTCGCGCACCGTCGCGCGCAGCTCGTCGTTGTTGTTGGCCCGGGCGAACGGGAACCGGCCCTCGAGCATCCAGAAGAGGAGCGCGCCCAGCCGGAAGACGTCGGCGGGGGCCTCGGACCTGCCGCCCTGCAGCTCCTCGGGGGCCAGCGCGTGCTGCGGGGGCACGGAGCGGTGGCCTCCCCTCTGCCCGCGGCCCAGCGCCTCTCCGAGGATGCCGAAGCCCGCGTGCAGCAACAGGACCTCTCCGCTCGGGCAGATCCAGATTGCGTCCTCGTCGAACCAGCCATGGACGCACCCCTGCGCGTGCAGCGCTCCCAGCCCCTCCGCGACCTGGACGGCGAGGGCCAGCGCGAGCTCGGGTGCGAGCCGGCCGCCGAGGCGGCGCTGCAGCCTGCCCAGCGACGTGCCGCCCTCCGGCACACCCCAGAGGACGGACGCCTCGCGTGCGTCGAGATCCACCTGGCGCGGGTCAGCGAGGCAGGGGTGACGGACCGCGAGAATCGGGTCGAGCTGAGCGTGGACGGACGGCAGGTCCCCTGGGGCGAAGCCCTGGGGGATGCGTGCGACGACGCCCCCGAGGCCCGAGTCACGACAGCGGGCGAGGTGCGCCTGCCAGCTGACCCGATCGCTGAGGAGATCGAGCAGCTCCCAGCGGCACGGCTCGGGGAACTCGAGGGAGTAGTCGGCGGCAAGCCGGTGCAGCACCTCGGCCGGACTCGCGTCGCCGAGCCCCACCGCGCCGGTGTCGGGGGCCTCTCGCGAGAGCCCCATGAGGTACAGCCTCGCGGAGGGCGCGTGGTGGACCAACCTCTGCCGCAGCCTGGCGAGCGCGAAGTCACACGCGCCCTTGCGCGCCAGCACCGCCTCGAAGGGATGCGCCGCGAGAGCGCGCGCCAGCTCGTCGTCCGACTCTGCGAAGCGGCACTCGAGCCCGGCCGGGTGCGGCTCGTGGAGCAAGGCTCGCTGGAGCCCCTGGTCCTCGAGGAAGACCAGGAGCCTCATGACGCGGCCTCGAGGACCGGCGCTTGGAGGAAGCCGACCACTTCGGCCGGGTCGCCCCAGAGGAAGTGGATGCGGGAGGCTGGTCCCAAGACCCCTGCGGCGACGAGCTCGGCGAGCGCCCGCGAGTGCTGCGCGAGCTGGTGCCGGGAGCCCTCGTCGTCCACCGCGAGCCGCGCGCCCGCCTTCAGCTCCACCACGTACGCCCGGCGGCGCGCAGGCTGGGGCATGGACATGTCCACGAGCACGAAGTCGCCGCAGAAGGCGCGCTGGTTCGCCCGGAAGATCCACAGCTGGGTGTGGCGCTGCCAGAGCGTGCGGCAGAAGGCGCGCTCGCGCTCGTGCAGGTCGAAGCGCTCGAGGAGGCGGAAGCCCTCGGCCCAGCTCCAGCGCGGGTCGGCGGACATCAGACGCGCGAGGTCGAACCCCTGCGTGAGGAGCGAGGAAGGCAGGTGCAGGGTGACCGGCTCGTCGCAGGCTTCCACGTCGGGCTCCTGAACTCGTGGTTCCCCGGGGGCGGCCCGGTTGGGAGCATCCTGCGCCTTTCTCTGGCGTCCCGCGCTCGGGCGTGTGGACAGGGCGAGTGACCCGGCTCGGTGTTGGGTGGCCGTGGACGTCGGCTCCTTCCCACTCGGGGTAGCGCCGCGGAACCACTGGCAGATGCTTGTCCGCGGGGAACCGCCCGGTCCACACTGCGGACTCACTCCCTGCCGCGCGGATGACCCCGCGGCGCCACGAGGCACCATGCGCCGCCTGCTCGTCCTGCTCCTCAGCGTCCTCTTCGCCGCCTGCTCCGAGACCACGCCGACGCCCCCTGGACCCGACGCCTCCACGACTGATGCCATCGATGCTTCAGCGGTCGATGGAGGCGTCGTGGGACTCGACACCGGCACGATGCCTCCCGACGCGGCGGTTCCCGACGACGCAGCGATGCCCCCGGATGCCGCAGACCCGGGCGACACGGGCCCGAAGTGCACCTCCCAGGCCCAGTGCGGGAACCCCGTCGAGAACATCGTGGCCAACGTCTGCCAGGCCTCGCACTGCCACCCCCCCGGAGTCGTGGATGCCACGGGGACACTGCAGAAGGTGGACATCACCTTCGAGAGCATCTACGCCCAATCGTTCGGCCAGCCAGGGAATCAACCAGCCACGCAGCTCACCCGGTTCATCTGGCCCTACTTCGTGGACGGGACGCCGGTCACCTGCGCCGACGTGAAGTCGCGGTCGGGGAGCACCGAAGCCGAGGCAACCAAGCTCGACAAGGACCCAACCATCAACCAGGCCTACCGCGGCCTCTACACCCTGGTCTGGGGAGGCAGCACCCCTTCCGGCCCGGTCCGGTTCCCCATCCCGGCCAACGTCCCGCGCGGCAGCTACATCGTCTACGCCGAGGCTTGGCGCGGCCCGCGCGACGGCCAGAACCCCACCGGACAACGCGCCTCTTCGTTCTGCAAGGAGAACGTGGACCTCTCCACCATCCCCGCAACCCCGGTTCCACAGGTCCGCATCGACCTGAACCCGCAGTAGGACAAAAACACCAACAATCACGATAAGATAGACAAGCCACCAGGATGCCCTCCTGGGCTCCGGCGTGGCCTTGGGAGCGCATCCCGAGGTGCCTGCCCTATTACAATAGCGCCCCCCTCCCCAAGACGTCAGGGCGAGGCGCCCAGGGCCCTTCCTGGCCGTTTTCAGCCGATCGGCAACCCGAAATGCCCCCTCCTGACCGCGGGCGTGAGGGCCATCACCCCCACCTTGGCACCCGCTCTCCTACACCCGGCCCATCGACTCCCTGGGAGACCCAACCCAGGTTACGTGGCCGCGAGCTCGGGGCGTGGTTTCGAGGAGAGCCCCGCGCGGCCACTCCGCACATTTGCCCATGCCCCTGGGTGGCCCCCACGACGCGAACTGCTTCGAAGGGAAAGAGTCGTCAGGGTTCCGTGCCCAAGCGGCGGAAGGAGCGAGGGGGCCCTTCGGCCCCCGCGCGACTCGCCTTGCGGACTGCCTCGCGACCCCGAGGCGACCGGACCTCCAAGCGGCCTACGCGCGCGGCGCCTGTCGGCGCCCTCTTCGGAGCTGGCCTCTCCCGACCGAGGCCCAGGGGTGCCCTGGGGATTCCGAAGCGGTTAATTAGTCGGCGTTAAGTAATTCCCGGACGGGGGGGTGCGCACGCGCCTCGCACGAGAACACCGTGCGTCTGTCCGCAATCCCTCCCTGTAAGACCCTCCCCTTCCAGGCGACCGGAAGCCCACGTCGCAGATCTCGGAGTTCCGTCCGAAGCGAGAGCGTCGCGGTACGGCACGCTCAGCGCCGCAGCTCGCGCGCGATGACCAGCCGCTGGATCTGCGAGGTGCCCTCGTAAATCTGGATGAGCTTCGCGTCGCGCATCAGCTTCTCCACCGGGTAGTCCTTCATGTACCCGTTGCCGCCGAAGAGCTGCACCGCGTCGGTGGTGACCCGCATCGCCATGTCCGCGGCGAAGCGCTTGGCGTGGCTGGACACCAGGGTGTTGCGCTGGCCGGCGTCGAGCTGCCACGCGCTCTTCCACACCAAGAGCCGCGCCGCCTCGAGCTCGGTGGCCATGTCCGCGAGCATGAACTGCACCGCCTCGAAGTCGGCCACGGGCTTGCCGAACTGGCGGCGCTGCGCGGTGTACTCGAGCGCGTGCTCCAGCGCCGCCCGCGCGATGCCCACGCTCATCGCCGCCGTGAGCGGCCGGCTGTTGTCCAGGGTCCGCATCGCGAGGTCGAACCCCTGCCCCTCGCCGCCGATGCGGTTCCTCGCCGGGACGACGACGTCCTCGAACGTCAGCGCCACCGTGTTCGAGGCCCGCTGGCCCATCTTGTTCTCGTGCCGGCCGACCGTGAGCCCCGGGGGCCGCCCCTCCACCACGAAGCATCCGATACCCTTGTGCTTCGCCGCGCGGTCGGTGGTGGCGAAGACCACGTACTGGTCCGCCACGCCGCCGTTGGTGATGAAGCACTTCGCCCCGTTGAGCAAGTACTCGTCGCCGACACGCCGGGCAGAAGTGGCCATGCCCGCGACGTCCGAGCCCGCCTCCGGCTCGGTGAGGCAGAAGGAGGCGAAGCGCAGCCCGCCCACGAATGGAGTGAGCAGCCGCTGCCGCTGCTCTTCCGTCCCGCCCAGCGCGAGGGGCAGGTTCGCGAGGTCGTTCGCGACGATGGACGTGGCCACCGCCGCGCAACCCCAGGCCAGCTCCTCGACGACCACTGCCTGGTCGAGGTGGGCGAGCGCGTTTCCACCGACCTCGGCGGGCAGGGTCATGTTCACGAAGCCCAGCTCGAACGCCGCGGCGATGACCTCGCGCGGGAACTCACCGGTCTCGTCGAGTCGGGCCGATGGCGGGCGGATCACGTCCTTCGCGAACTTGCGGACGGCGGCCTGCAGCGCCTCCTGCTCCTCGGTGAGGGAGAAGTCGATCATGGGCGTCCCCGGGGACCTTGAGTGCTCGACCCCTGTTGGGTAACGAGCCCCAGGTGGCGTCGCACCGGCAGCGCCGCCGACCGTCCACTACCCGTCGATCGTCTGGAGGAGGAGGCTCGGCACGACCACGCCCAGCCGGCCGAGGTCGCCCTTCGCCGACTCCCGTATCAGCTCCGTGGCCCGGGCGGGATCCAGCCGGAGGTCCTGGACCGTGAGTGTGGACAAGGCGCTGCGCACGTGCCCTTCGAGCACCCCGCGCACGACCTGCTCGACCTCCGCGGGTGTCCGGTGCAGGAAGCGCTCCGCGGCCAGGCGCAGCGCCTCCTCGGTCGGCTCGAAGGCGTACTGGACCTTCACCTCGAGGCGGACGTCCCGGCGCGCTCCGTCGGTCGCAGCGAGGTTCACGCCCTCGAGCAACAACAGGAGCGGCTGCTCCGTCAGCTCCAGCGTGGCCGCGTCCTCGATGACGGGGAAGACGAAGCTCCCCCGCTCGCGCACGATGCGCAGGCCGCGCCGGCCGCCGTACACCACCAGCGCCTGGCCGGGGCGGACGCGCCGGTAGTGCCGCAGGAAGACGAGGCCCATCAACCCGACCCACGCGATGCCCGCAACGCCGAGGAGGAACACCAGCTGCACGGGGGAGACCGCTTCCATGGACGCCTCCAAGGCCTACTCCTCGCCCCGCGCCGCGGCCAGGACGATGGAGTGGATGGACGTGTTGTCGATGATCGGCTTGCCCGCGTAGACGTTCGCGTACCGCCAGAAGAGGTCGCGTCCACAGCCCCTGGCGTAGAGACTCACCAGCTCGTTGGTGTGACCGGTGCTGCCCCACGTGATCTGACCGGTGGCCGGCGGCTGCGGGAGCTCACCCTTGCCCAGCGGCGTGGGGCCGAGGCGCAAGTAGCCATTGGCGTGGTCGGCGGTGACCAGCAGCGTGGTGTTGCTCCAGTCGAGCGCGTCGCCCGGCTCGTCGACGTAGGCCACCACCGCGCGGACCGCAGCGTCGAGGTCGGCGACGGAGGCCACGAGGTGCGAGAAGTCATTGGCGTGGCTGGCCCAGTCGATGTCGCCCTGCTCCGCCACGAGGAAGAGGCCGTCGGGGTCGCGGCTCAGGACGCGCAGGGCGGCGACGGAGGCCTCGGCGAGGGTCGGGTTCTCGCGCGTGCGAGGGCGTGCCGGCCCCGAAGC
>CAZAIE010000273.1:0-8147 GCA_964485035.1 uncultured Myxococcaceae bacterium
GGGCGCCCTGCTCCCCTTCACCGGGACCAACTCCGCCTCGGGCAGCAACCTGGAGCGGGCGCTGCGGCTGGCCGTCGAGCAGGTGAACGCGGGAGGAGGGGTCTCTGAACGGCCGCTGCGTCTGGTCGCCCGCGACTCGGGCAACGACCCGGCCCAGGGCCTCCTCCGCGCCCAGGAGCTCCTGGACTCGGAGAAGGCAGTGGCGCTGATGGGCCCCGAGTCCGAGGACCTCGCCGAGCGCCTCGCCCCGCTGGTCGCCGAGCGCTCGGTGGTGCAGATCTCCGGGGGGCTGGTCTCGCCGCGCTTCACCACCCTCGCCGACGGGGACTTCTGCTTCCGCACCTGCCCCTCGGCGCTGCAGCTGAGCGCGGCCCTGGCGGACCGCATGGCCGCCGACGGGGTGAAGAAGGCGGTGGTCATCCACATGCCCGGCGCGTACGGCGAGGGCTTCTCGGCCGCGCTCACCTCGGCCATGGCCTCCCGCGGCATCGACACCGGCAGCCCGTTGCAGATCGACGCGGAGCAGGCGAGCCACGGGTCCCTCATCCGGATCGCGCTCCAGCGCGAGCCCGACGCCGTGGTGATGGTCGCCTTCGCGGAGGTCGCGGCGGCCATGGCCCTGGAGTGGTCGGCGGTGGGCGGGACCATGAAGTGGTACCTGCCCCCTTCGCTCATGTTCCAGG
The DNA here is from genome assembly GCA_964485035.1 of uncultured Myxococcaceae bacterium. Taxonomy (GTDB): domain Bacteria; phylum Myxococcota; class Myxococcia; order Myxococcales; family UBA5297; genus CAZAIE01. The sequence continues at coordinate 684 of CAZAIE010000273.1, forward strand.
TCTTCCCCGACAACCTCCCGCCGAGCCTGGTGGAGGGGATGGTGGGGGTCGGGGCAGCGGTGCAGGACAGGGAGGCGTTCGCGGCGGCCTTCCGCGACCGCTGGCTCGGGGAGGAGCCCACCACCGGCGCTGCCTACTACTACGACGCCCTCGCGGTGTGGGCGCTGGCCGCCGAGGCCGCGGTCCACGAGACCGGCGAGCTCACCCCGGAGATCATCCGGTTGAAGATGCGCAGCGTCTCCTCCCCGCCCGGAGAGAAGGTCGGGTGGAACGACCTGGGGCGGGGGCTGGAGCTGGTCCGGAAGGGCCAGGAGATCGACTACGTGGGAGCGAGCGGCGAGGTGGACCTGAACGAGTGGGGCGAGCCGGCCGCGACCTCCACCTTCTTCTGGACCATCCGCGAGGGCCGCATCGTCGCCGAGTAGGAGCAGGCAGCCAGCCCCGGACAGCACGATGCCGCGGTGGATCGCTCCACCGCGGCATCGTCTCTTCTACGAGCCTTTGATTACTTCAGGTCCAGCGCGGCGATGCCGGGGAGGAACTTGCCCTCGAACATCTCCAGGGCCGCGCCGCCGCCGGTGGAGACGTGCGTGACCTTGGAGTCGAAGCCCATCTGGCGGATGGCCGCGGCCGAGTCGCCGCCGCCCACGATGGTCACCGCCCCCTTGCCGGTGATCTCCGCGAAGTTCTTGGCGATGGCGAGCGTGCCCTCGTCGAAGCCCTTCATCTCGAAGATGCCCATGGGGCCGTTCCAGAACGCGGTCTTCGCGCCGCCCAGGATCGTCGCGTACAGCTCCCGGGTGCGCGGGCCGATGTCCACGCCCATCCAGCCCTGCTCGAGGACCTCGACCACCTTCGAGGGGGCGCCGGCCTCGACCTTCTGCACCGCGAGGTGGTCCACCGGCAGGGTGATCTTCTTCCCCTTGGCCTTCGCCAGCTCGAGGATCTCGGTGGCCATCTTCAGGACCGGCTTCTCGCCGCCCTTCTTGTCGACCACCACGGTCTCGTAGCGGGAGCTGCCCACGTCCTTGCCCATGGCCTTCATGAACGTGTAGGCCATCGCGCCGCCGATGAGGACCTCGTCGACCAGGTTGAGCAGGTTCTTGATGACGAAGATCTTGTCGCTCACCTTGGCGCCGCCGAGGACGGCCACGAACGGCCGGCCGGGGCTCTTGAGCGCCTTGTTGATGACCTCGACCTCCTTCTGGACCAGGTAGCCGGCGACGCCGCTCTTGAGCGCCTTGGGCACGCCGGTCATGGAGGCCGCGTCGCGGTGGCTGGTGCCGAACGCGTCGTTCACGTAGAGGTCGGCGAGCGCCGCCAGCTGGTTCGCGAACTTCTCGTCGTTGGCCGCCTCGCCCTTGTAGAAGCGCAGGTTCTCGAGCAGCGCGACCTCGCCGTCCTTGAGCGAGTCCACGCCCGCCTTGGCCTTGTCACCGATGCAGTCGTCCACGAACTTGACCGGCTTGCCCAGAAGCGCCGAGAGCTTCTCGGCCACCGGCTTGAGCGAGAACTCGGCCTCGAAGCCCTTCTCCGCCGGGCGGCCGAGGTGGCTGGCCAGCACCACGCGGGCGCCTGCGTCCACGGCCTTCTTGATGGTGGGGATGGCCGACTGGACGCGGAAGTCGTCGGTGATCTTGCCGCCCTCCATGGGGACGTTGAAGTCCACGCGCATGAAGACGCGCTTGCCCTTCATGGAGAGGTCGTCGATGGAGCGGGTCTTGATGTCGTCGCCCTTGTTCACGCCGAGCTTGGCCATGAGCAGCGCGAGGTCGACCACGCGCATCGAGTAGCCCCACTCGTTGTCGTACCAGCTCACCACCTTGAAGAAGCGCTTCTCGCCCTTGAGGTTGTTCTCCAGGGTCGCCTTGGCGTCGTAGATGGACGAGCGGTCGTCGTGGATGAAGTCCGTCGACACCAGCTCCTCGCTGGTCACGCCGAGCACGCCCTTGAGGTAGGTCTGCGAGGCGTTCTTCAGCGCCTTGTCGATCTCGTCGATGGAGGTGTCCTTCGCGGTGCGGAACGTCAGGTCCACCACCGAGACGTCGGCGGTGGGCACGCGGAAGGCCATGCCGGTGAGCTTGCCCTTGGTCGCCGGCAGCACCTCGCCCACGGCCTTCGCGGCGCCGGTGCTCGAGGGGATGATGTTCATCGCCGCCGCGCGGCCGCCGCGCCAGTCCTTCTTGCTGGGCCCGTCCACCGTCTTCTGCGTCGCAGTGTAGCTGTGGATGGTGGTCATCAGGCCGCTCTCGATGCCGAACTCCTTCATCAGCACGTGGACGACCGGGGCGAGGCAGTTGGTGGTGCAGGACGCGTTGGAGACGATGTGGTGCTTGCGCGCGTCGTACTCGTCGTGGTTCACGCCCATGACGATGGTCTTCACGTCCACGCCCTTGCCGGGCGCGGAGATGATGACCTTCTTGGCGCCCGCGGCGAGGTGGCCGCGCGCCAGGTCGGACTCGGTGAAGAGGCCGGTCGACTCGATGACGATCTCGACGCCCATCTCCTTCCAGGGCAGCAGCGAGAGGTCCTTGGGCGCCGGCAGGCAGCGGATCTTGTCGCCGTTGACGACGATGACGTCGTTCTCCTTGGCGTCGGGCTTGCTCTTCTCGGTCGTCACCTCGCCCTTGAAGCGGCCGTGCACGGAGTCGTACCGGAGCTGGTAGGCGAAGTAGTCGGCGTCGGTGGAGACGTCGACGACGGCGACCACGTCGATGTCCTTTCCGAGCACGCCCTTCTCCACCATCGCGCTGACGACCTGGCGGCCGATGCGGCCGAAACCGTTGATTGCGACTTTCACCATTTGGGTTGGTCCTCTTTGTCCGCTTGCCCGCTGGGCTGCGGGCGGCATCTTCGGGGGCCTCTTCTCTAACCTTCGGCAGCGGTTTTGCTACCTCGATTGGGCGGCCCAATGCAACTGCACCGTGTCCCTGGGCAGATGCACGACGGCCGCCGCGAGCCTGGCTCGGGGCGGCCGTCGATGAAAACCGAACGAATGCGAGGGGCTACCAGTCTCCGGTGCCTGCCTCCTCGTTCTTCTTCTCGGGCTTCTTCCTGGGCTTGTCCTTCTTCGGAGCCGGCCGGTCCTCGCCACCGCCGGAGCCGCCCGAGCCCTCCTCGTCCCAGTCCTCGACGCCGGAGCGGGAGTCGAGCGGGTCGCTGCCCTCCTTGCCCTCCTTGGGGCCGCCCTCGCCCTCGGCGAGCAGGAGGTTGCCGAACCGCTGCGCCTCCTTCTCGAGCTCGCCGTACTCGTTGCCCTCGAACGAGCGGGTCTTGCGCGCGAGCCGGCGCTTCTCCTTGAAGTCCACCAGCACGCACTCGAGGGTGACCTTGCGCTCGGTGCTGCGCACCAGGCCGATGATGGCGCGGTCGACGCGGAGCTTGGGCCCCAGGCGCATCAGCTCGGCGCTGGACTCGCCGCGGTCGATCTCCTCTGCGATCTTGTCGAGCGAGCCCTCGAGGGCGCCGTACTCCGGGGTGGCGGTGAGCTTGGCCTTGACCGCCGACTCGTCGCTGCCGCCCAGCTCGACCAGCTCGCCGTAGGTGACCGCCCCGGGGCGCTCGATGCGCAAGAGGTGCCGGCCCGCGACCACCGCGTTCACGGTGATGGGGGCGTAGCCCTTGTAGGCCCCGTCCAGGTAGACCTTGCCGCCCGTGGGGAGCGACTGGATGTTGACCGACACCAGCGGCTCGCGCAGGAGCTGCTTCTGCACGTCCTTGGCGAGCACCACCAGGCTGTTGCCGAAGATGCTCTTGTCGAACTTGAAGGACCTCTCGATGGCGAGCAGGTTCTTCAGCACCCCGCGCGCGCCCTCCTCGTCGCCCTTGTTCATCTGGGCGCCCGCCAGGTAGGCGAGGGTCTCGCAGTACTCCCCGCAGCGCTCCATGGCGGCGGAGGCGTTGTTCACGTCGACCAGCGCGGTGCGCAGCGAGGACTCGGCCTCGTCGAACTGGCCCTCGGCGAACTTGCGCTTGCCCTCGTTGAGCGCGGTGATCACGCGCTTGCGGGCCTCCAGGGCGGCGGTGGGAGTCGAGTCGCCCAGCACCTCGTTGGCGGCGCGCAGCGAGTAGTTGGCGCGCTTTCCGACCGCCGCCTCGATGTACTCGGTGAACTCCATCGCCGATTTTCCGGAGTTCTTGTCCACGGGGAGCAGCAGGACCGTCGCTCGACGGGCTGCGACTGCCTCGACCGAAACCGAGGCCGCGAGGACGGCGAGCGCTGGGAGCAAGTGGCGCGTCCGCATCCTGGGAAGACCTGACCTTTCTGGCCCGGGGGCCATCCGCCGAACGACGCATCCTAGCGTGGGCCTGCCCAGACCGGGAGCCCATCCTCCCGACGACCGATGCCCAGCGTGCGAAGCCGCACGGCCTTTCGACGCCCGCTGCGCGCGGTTGTTCAGTGGTAGCCTCGCGCCTTCCCCGGAGAGAGAGACATGGCGCGCATCCTCGCCATCGAAGACGAGAGGGACCTGCAGGAGGTGCTGGCCTACAACCTCCAGGCCGCCGGCCACGAGGTGACCGCGGCGCTCACCGGCCGGGACGGCCTGGCCCGGGCGCGGGCGCAGCCGCCGGAGCTGGTGCTGCTGGACCTGATGCTGCCGGACCTGCCCGGCTTCGAGGTCTGCCGGGCGCTCAAGGCCGACCCTTCGACGCGCGGGGTCCCGGTGGTGGTGCTCACGGCCCGCGGCGAGGAGATCGACCGGGTGGTGGGCTTCGAGCTAGGCGTGGACGACTACGTGGTCAAGCCCTTCAGCGTGCGCGAGCTGGTGCTGCGGGTGGGCGCGGTGCTCCGGCGCAGCCAGGGCGCGGCCGAGGCGGCGCCGGCCTCGAGCTTCGGGCGCCTGCGCGTGGACCGGGGGGCTCACCGCGTGTTCGTGGACGGCGCGGAGGTGGAGCTCACCCTGCTGGAGTTCAAGCTGCTGGTCGCCCTCTTCGACCGGCGGGACCGGGTGCAGACCCGCGACGGCCTGCTGGACGAGGTCTGGGGCGTCACCGCGGACGTCACCACCCGCACCGTGGACACCCACGTGAAGCGGCTGCGCGAGAAGCTGGGCCGCGCCGGCGACTACGTGGAGACCGTGCGCGGGGTGGGCTACCGCTTCGCCGCCGAACCGAACGGGCAGGAACGGTGAGCCTGGCCGGGGCGCTGCAGCCGCTGGCCATCGGGCTCTTGCTGGTGGCCACCCTCGCGCTGGGGGTATGGGCGCTGCGCACCGCGCGGGCACTGCGCTCGCTCACGCGGCGGATCTCCGCGGGCGAGCCCGGGGTCCGCTCGCGGCTGGAGGAGCACGGCCAGGACCTGCGCGGGCTGGGCGCGGCGGTGGAGCAGCTGGGCGCCAGCCGGGACGGGGCGCTGCGCGAGTTGGCGGCGCACCGGGACCTTCTGGACGCGGTGCTGGAGACGATGCAGGAGGGGGTGCTGGTGCTCGACGCCTCCGGGCGCATCGACCACGTGAACCCGGCCCTGCGGGAGATGCTGCTCCTGCGCGACGACCCCAGGGGCCGCGTCCTCTTGGAGGCCGTCCGCAACTCCGAGCTGCAAGCGGTGCTGGGCCGGGCCAGGGAGCAGGGTGCCGCCGCCTCCGCCGAGGTGGAGGTGGCCGGGCTGAAGCCCCGCAGGCTCCTGGTCCGCGCGGCGCCGCTGCGGCCGGCCCCCGGTGGGCTGGTCGCGGTGGTGGTGGACGTGACCGAGCTGCGCCGGCTGGAGAGCCTGCGGCGCGACTTCGTGGCCAACGTCTCCCACGAGCTGCGCACGCCGGTGGCCGCGGTGCGCTCGGCGGCGGAGACCCTGCAGTCCGGCGCGCTGGGCGACCCGGTGGCGGCGGGCCGCTTCCTGGCGATGATCGACCGCAACGCCGACCGGATGCAGCACCTGGTCGACGACCTGCTGGACCTGGCCCGGATCGAGTCGCGCCAGCTCAAGCTGCGGCCGGAGCCGGTGGACCTGGCGGAAGCCGCGGAGCAGGCGTTGGGCTCGTTCCGGGCACGCGCGGAGCAGCGGCGGCTGGCGCTGTTGCTGGAGGTCCCCGCGGGGCTCCGGGTGCAGGCGGACCTCCGGGCGCTGGAGCAGGTGCTGGGGAACCTGGTGGAGAACGCGGTGAAGTACTGCCCGGAGGGCTCGCGGGTGACCGTCCGGGCCCGGCCGGCCGCGCCGGAGCGCGAGCACGTCCGCATCGAGGTCGAGGACCAGGGGCCGGGCATCGAGCCGCGCCACCTGCCCCGGCTCTTCGAACGCTTCTACCGGGTCGACGCGGGCCGCTCGCGGGAGCTGGGCGGGACCGGGCTGGGGCTCTCCATCGTCAAGCACCTGGTGGAGGCCATGGGCGGCACGGTGGGGGTGCAGAGCGTCCCCGGCGCCGGGTCCACGTTCTGGCTCGAGCTGCGGCGCCCGTAACCACGGCGTCACACGGCTGTCACACGAGCGGGCTATCCAGCGGGCCGTTCCCTGGAGGCAACGCCATGCGCCTGTTCCGACTCCTCGCCGTCGTCACCGCCGTCGCCGCCTGCCTGCCCGGTTGCAAGAGCCGCCAGGTGCGGGTGGTGGCCAGCGGGTCCAGCACCGTCTTCCCCATCACCGAGGGCATGGCCGAGGAGTTCGGCAAGGAGCAGCCCGACGTGAAGATCACCGTCGGCATCGCCGGCACCGGGGGCGGCTTCAAGCGCTTCTGCGCCGGGGAGATCGACATCTCCGACGCCTCGCGCCCCATCCACCAGACCGAGCTCGCCGCCTGCGCGAAGACGGGCGTGCAGTTCCTCGAGCTGCCCGTGGCCTACGACGGCATCGCGGTGGTGGTGCACCCCTCGAACGACTGGGTGACGGAGATGACGGTGGCGGAGCTGAAGCTGCTCTGGGAGCCCGCCGCACAGGGAAAGATCAAGCGCTGGAACCAGGTCCGCCCGAGCTGGCCGGACAAGGAGATCCACCTCTTCGGGCCGGGCGTCGACTCGGGGACGTACGACTACTTCACCGAGGCCATCGTGGGGAAGGAACACGCAAGCCGGGGCGACTACACCGCGGCGGTGGACCCCAACGTCCTCGCCACCGGAGTGGCGGCCGACCCGCTCGGCCTGGGCTTCTTCGGCATGGCCTACTTCCAGGAGAACAAGGACAAGCTGAAGGTGGTGCCCATCGCCCGGGAGGCGGGACAGCCGGCTGTCGTCCCCTCGCTGGAGACGGTCCGCAGCGGCCAGTACCAGCCCCTGTCCCGGCCCATCTTCATCTACGTGGCGCTCAAGTCGATGGAGCGGGCCGAGGTCGGGAACTTCGTCTCGTTCTACTTCCGCGCCGCCCCCAACCTCATCGCCAAGCTGGGCTACGTGCCGCTGCCCCAGAAGGCCTACGACCTGGGCAAGGTCCGCGCGGAGAAGCGCGTGACCGGGACCATGTTCGCGGGAAAGAGCCAGGTGGGCGTGGCCATCGACCAGATCATGATGCCGGCGGCGATCAGGCAAAGCCCGACCAGC
>CAZAIE010000274.1:0-8146 GCA_964485035.1 uncultured Myxococcaceae bacterium
GCCTGGGCGTCGCCGTCCAGCGGCGCAAAGGCGAGGGCGCTGTTCGTCGTCCCCAGGTCGATGCCGACGCAGTAGCGGGCCTTGTTCACGGGAGCTCGACCTCCGCGGGAGCCAGCACCGAGCCGTCGGCGCCCTCGGGGGGCAGCGGCAGCTTCACTTCCTTCGCCCGCCAGCCGTGGTGCCGCAGGCTGCCGGTGAACGGCGGTGCGCCCACGACGTTGCCGGTGAGGCGCACCGAGGCGGGGTCGAAGCCGGCCTTCACGGTCACGCTCGCGCCCTCGGGATCGGAGTAGACCGGCTCGAGCACGAGGTAGGACTGCATCACCTTGCGGCAGCCCTCGTGGACCGCGCGGGCCGCGGCGCCCACCTCGGCGTCGGAGAAGGAGGCGATGTCCTCCTGGAGGAAGTCGATGAGCCGCCCGTCCCGCTGGAGCACCGAGAGCACGTGGAGCGCGTCGCGGCGGTCGGCCTTGGGCTTCTCGGGAAGGGCCGGGGTCCCGCTCCCGGCAGGCAGTGCGCCCTGGCTGGCCCGGGCCACGGTCGCGGCAAGGGCCGCGTTGAAAAGCACCGAGAATGCGAGCGCGAGGCGTTGGAAGAATCCCATCGACTGGTCCATTGGCGTGTCACTCCCCTGTGAATGGCGCGAGCGTCTAGCAGACCCCGCCGCCCGGCGGAAGCTCCCTTTTCCTACATCAGTAAATTCGAGGAGTTACGCGACCGAGGGCAGGCTCTGCACAAGCCCGCATATAAGGATGCGGGGCCCGTTGGGGGCCGCCGGCCAGAACGACCCTCGCGCTCGTCTTCGCGGCCTTGCTCAGGCCTCCACGAGCGCCTCGTGCAGGCGCCGCACCGTGTCGGGGACCTTCGCGACGGGGACGAGCAGGGCGAGCCGCAGGGGCGAGGTGTACACCCCCAGGACCGGCACGCCCATCGACTCCACGGCGGCGACGGCGCGGCGCAGGTGCCCGTGGTCCGCGTTGATGCCCACACCGACGGCGGTCACCGCCCCTACGCCCTCATGCAGCTCGACCTGGGAGCCGAAGCGCTGGAGCAGCGCCTCCTTGAAGGCCTCGAACCCGTGCAGGTTCTCGAGTGGGACGCCCATGGACGCGGCATTCCCCGAGTACGAGAGCTGCCGCCCGGCGACCCCGCGCGCGTCCAGGAACTCGCACAGCTCGCACAGCTTCGCCGGCGAGGCGTCGCGCAGGGAGAGGACCACCATCTCCTTCTCCCCGGCGATCCCGGTGACACGGTGTGCGTCGCCCGACGCCCGCACCCGCGTGCCCCCCTCGCTCTTGAAGGTGGAGAGGGCGTCGATGGCGATGCCAGCCTTGCGCGCGAACTCGACCGCCTGGGCGTTGAGGACCTTGGCCCCCGCCTCGGCGAGCTCCTGCATCTCCTCGTAGTCGATCTCCTTGAGCTTGCGCGCCTGCGGCACCACCCGCGGGTCGGCGGAGAACACCCCGTCCACGTCCGAGTAGATCTCGCAGGACTCCGCGCCCAGGGCGGCCGCCATCGCCACCGCGGTGGTGTCCGAGCCGCCGCGCCCCAGCGTGGTGATCTCCCGCTTGTAGCTGACGCCCTGGTACCCGGCGACGATGACCACCTTGCCCAGCGCCAGCTCGTCGCGCACCCGGTACGGCCGCACCTCGACGATCTGCGCGAAGGTGTGGCTGTCGTTGGTGATGATGCCCGACTGGCTCCCGGTGAAGGAGATGGCCGCGACCCCCTGGTCGTTCAGGGCCATGGAGAGCAGCGCCATGGAGATGCGCTCCCCCGCGGTGAGGAGCATGTCCAGCTCGCGCTTCTGGGGGTTCCCGGTGACCTTCTTCGAGAGCCCCAGCAGCTCGTCGGTCGTGTCGCCCATCGCCGAGACCACGACGCAGACGTCGTAGCCCGCGCGCTTCTTGTCGGCGATCTTCCTGGCGACGGTCTTGATCTTCTCCGGATCCGCGACGGACGAACCGCCGTACTTCTGGACGACGATGGGCACGTGGGCCTCCTGGCTCGCTGGCTGGCCTTGCACCTCGCCTGCCACCGTGGGGCCGAGCTTTCTAGCAGGGTTCCCTGGGGGTTGCATCGCGGGTAGAGGGGGAGTGCTGCGGCCGGGCGACGACAGGCCCGCGGCTGCGATGACACGATGCCGCGTCGGGCGCGGCGCCCGCTGCAGCGTCCAAATACGAAGGGCCGGCGAGCGCCGGCCCTTCGCAGAAGCCCTGCTACCCCCCAGCGGTCACTGACACCCGCACCCGACCGCAGCCGTCGAGGCGTTGCGCGGGGTCGGCGCCTGGACGTTGAAGTCCGCGGCGTTGTTGGAGGTGTCGACGCAGCCTTCACCGAGCCGCATCAGCGCCGCAGCGTTCGTCGGAGAGCCGGCCGCCGAGCCGAGCGAGCAGTCGGCGGTCCCGAAGCCGACGAAGTCGGCGACGTTCGCGTCGGTCTTGGGGCAGTTCACGGTGAACGCGGTGGCGACCTTGGCGAGCAGGACCTTCCCGTCCGTCGCGGAGAGGTTGAGGGTCGAGGTCACGTCGGGCGTCGGCAGCGGGCTCCCGTTGGTCCCGGAGGCCCCGGCGACGAGGAGGTAGCCGCCGGCGGGGAGCGACCCGGTGAGCGCCACCGCGTTCCAGCTCGCCGAAGTGCGGGACGCGTACTGCACCGACCAGCCCTCCAGGCTGACGGCGGCTCCGGTGCGGTTGTGCAGCTCGATGAAGTCGGTCTGGTATGGGGCGCCGGTGTTGCCTCCGCCGCCGAACACCTGGCTGATGACCACCGAGGACCCGGTGCACGCGCCGGGCCCGGGGAAGCTCGCGGTGTTGCCCGTGGGATCGATGCCGCCGCCCGCGAGGTCGGTGAGCGTCCCGGCGACGACGACCTGGTAGGTGGTCCCGCTCGCGAGCGCAGAAGTGGTGAGCACCACCCGCTTGCCCGCACCGCCGAGGGCCGCCGCAGAGACTGTGGCCCCGTTGTCGAGCACGAACTGGGCGCCGTCTGCGGAGAGGCTTGCGGGCGCGAGCGCGCGGTTGAACTCGACCACCACGCTGGTGGCCGACTGGGCGAACGCCGCGGCGATCTTCGGGAGCGGGCAGCCGCTCACCGTGTAGTCGGTCGCGGCCCAGGCCGAGACCTGCGCGTTGGCGTTGAAGCGCCACATCGGCGGGCCGTCGAGGGCCAGCGAGCACCCCTGCACCAGGTCGAAGGAGTTCTGGAGCGCGAACGGGACGCGCAGCACCAGCCCCGCGTCGCCGGAGGGCATGCCCGCAGTCGTGATGGGCGCCGAGAGGAAGCCCGCGCCGTCGCTGGCGAAGGCCCCGGAGATCTGCGCGGTGAGCTTCAGCGGCCGCGCCGCGTAGCCGGCAAGCCCGGTGACCAGGTCCGACGCTGCGTTCAGGTCCTTCACGAACGCCGCCACCGACCCGCCCGTCGAGTCCCGCGTGAACCCGGTGAGCGTGTTGACGTACGGCAGGGCGCCCGTGGTGCTCTTCTTGGTGACCGTGAAGGAGACCTGGTCCCCCTTGGCCGGGATGGGGGTCAGGCTGGCCGGATCCACCGCGACGTACAGCGCCGGGCCGGTGGGCTCACCCTGGACGAAGAACCCGGCGCCGTCAGTCCCGGTGCCCACGGCCGCCTTGGTGTAGGTCACGGTGGCGAGGTGGACCGGGAGGCTCACCGTGGCGTCGTCGGTCGCGGCGATGACCGCGGCGAGCTGCTTGCTCGTGCTCTTCCCTGTGAACGTGGCCGTCGCCACCGGGAACGCGTCCCACTGGGCCGGGGTGGTGGGATCGACGACGGGCGAAGCGCCCGTTCCGCAGTAGAGGAAGGAGGGGTTCGCCCCGGCCGCATCGGTCGTGTTGAACCGGTAGCCGTAGTAGTAGGTGCCCTCCGCCGGGAGGACCAGCGACGCCATCATCTCGTCGTTGTTCTTGTCCGGCTCGCTGCCGGGGGCCACGTAGCCCGCGTTGAACTGCGCCGGGGTCCAGGTCCACGTCGCAGGGTCCTTGGCCGTCCCGAAGCCCAGCTCTCCGTGCACGAAGGGGTAGCGGTCGTTGCCCAGCGTGTTGCGGCTGGTGACCCCGGCCCCGTACAGCCGGCCGTAGACCTCGGTCCCGACCAGGGCCTCCGCGGAGGGGAGCGAAGTGGGGAACTGCACGCTGCACCAGGTCAGCGCCGGGTTCGCCGGGACGCCGCAGTCGCCGTTGTCCGCGCCCGGCGTGCCCTTCTCGCCGCTGGTCCCGCTCACGAAGTCCGAGGCGTCGCACCAGTACCAGGCGAGCTGGTTTGCGCCCTTCGCGAACACCCGCGAGGAGAGGCTCATCGCGGCGCCCGACTGCGAGGGGAACCCCGTCTGCCAGTCGACGGACTCCAGCACCGTCGTGCCGGAGCGGAGCTTGAGGTTGCCCGCCGCGGGGAGGTCGAAGGGCGCGGCCCACGCCACCTTGACCGGCGCGCCGCCGTTCTGCGCGGGGTCCTTCGAGGCGCCGAAGACGAAGTAGCCGCCGGGGAGCACCAGCGCCGGGGGCGAGGCAGGCACGGTGAAGGTGGTGGCGCCCACCGACTCGTCGAGGATCATCCCCGAGAGGTTCAGGTTCTTCGCCGAGAGGTTCTTCACCTCGAACCACTTGTAGGTCGCCCCGGCAGCCGGGTGCGCGTGGATCTCGGTGATGAGGATCTCCTGCTCGGTGGGGTGCGGCAGGGTGGTGCAGGTACGGTTCAGGCAGAGCCCCCCCTGGCCCAGCGCGGTGCAGTCGATGGTCGACTGGACGTTGTCGGTCTTGCAGGTCCGGGTCGTGGCGGTCTGCGGGGTGCAGGTCGCGGCGTAGCTGACCAGCCAGACCCCGTCGGGCGTGCAGGTGGCCTCGTCGGCGACGCAGGGGTTGGTGTTGCAGGGGTCGTCCACGCAGTCGCCCTGGTGGCAGAACTTGCCGGCCCCGCACGCGGTCCGGACCTCCGGGTAGTCGCAGGTGAAGTGAGGAGCGGAGGCGGTGGTGGTGCACGTGCCCGGCAGCGTGTAGGTGACCGCCGTGTTCCCGTCACAGGTCTTCGCCGGCGCCGAGCTGCAGGGGTTCGGGTCGGTGCAGGCATCCACGCACTTGGAAGGCTCGCTGGTCGGCTGATGGAAGCCGGCGATGCAGTCGGTGCAGCTCGGTCCGGTGTAGCCCACCGGGCAGCCGCTGGCGTCGAAGGGCGCGGTCTCACCAGCGGCGAGGCCGCCCGAGGTCGCGCGCAGGGTGTATCCGGTGCCCTGCTTGTCGAGCTTGAGGTCGGCGAACGTGGCCACGCCGGAGACGGCGTCGTGGAAGAGCGTCCCCGAGAGGACCGCCCCGGCGGTGTTCGCGCCCAGGGCCACGGTGATCGTGTTCGCGGCCGTGGCGATGGTGTTCCCGCCCAGGTCCTGGACGGCGACGGTCACCGCGGGGGAGATGGCGACGTTGACCTGCGCGGCGACGGGCGCCTGGAGGAAAGCGAGCCGGGAGGGCGGGCCCAGGCGCACCTGGATGTTCGCCTGCGTGCCGCTGACCCCGGAGACGGTCTTGTCGGTCGCCGTCACGCTCCAGGTCCCCACGCTGCGCAGCTCGACGTTGGGGAAGCTCTTGGTCCCGTTGTCGGCCACCAGGAAGGTGTAGTCGGCGGGCAGGACGGCGCGGGTGTCGGTGGAGGTGAAGCCGACGGTGCCGGCGTAGCTGGAGACCCCGTTGCCGAAGGCGTCGACGGCGGAAACCGTCACCGCGGTCTTCGACCCGGCGTCGATGGAATTGGGGATGCCGGTGACGAGCAGCGCGGCGGTGGGGCCAGGGCCCACGGTGATCCCCGACTGCGCGCCGTTCAGGGAGACGCGGGAAGTGTCGGTGGCGGTGACCGACTGGGTCCCGGCCGTCTTCAGCACCACCAGGCCAGTGAAGGTCTTCACCCCGTTGTCGGTCGCGGCGAAGGCGGAGGCCGCGGGGAGGGCCGCCTTGGGGTCGCTGGAGGTGAACTGGACGGTCCCCAGGTACCCCGTGGCGACGTTCCCGCTCGCGTCGAGCGCGGTGACGACCAGGGTCTGCGCCGCGCCGGCCTCGACGAAGGCTGCGATGCCGGTGAGGGAGAGGGTCTGGGCCTGGCCGGGCAGCACCGTGGTCTCGACGCGCCCGGTGATGACCGCGCTCGCCTCGTCGGTGGCGCTGAGGAACTGCGCGCCGGCGGTCCGGAAGGTGACCGCGTTGGGGAAGGTGTGGGTGCCCTTGTCCGCGTCCGAGAAGGAGTACGCCGCGGGCAGCACCGCCTTGGTGTCGCCGGAGGCGAACCTCACCGAGCCACGGTAGTCCTGGACGGTCTTGCCTGCGGAGTCCCTGGCGGAGACCGTCAGGCTCACCGCCTGGCCTGCCACCGGCTGGCCGGAGAGTTCCACGGAGAGGACGACGGACGGGGTCCCGGCGTCGGGGCCGCCCGCGTCGGGCAGACCGGCGTCATCGCCCGGCTCTGAGAGCACGATGCACTCGCCGTTGTTGCAGAACGCCGGGCTGGTGCAGTCCGAGTTCGTCTTGCAATTGGTGTCGTTGGCGACCAGGAGCGAGCAGCCCCCCAGGGCCAGGGCGGAAAGAGCCACCAGGTATCGGAGTGAGTTCATGGCTAGAAGCTCCCAAAGAGGGCGAGGCCGGCGCCTTCGGGCGTCACGGCGACGGAGGCCTGGACGGCAGGGGGCGCGTCGGAGGTCGCGGAGTAGATGAGCATGCCCGCCCCGACCACCAGCAGGACCGCGCCGGCCCCCGCGGTCACGTCGGCGATGAGCGCGCTCTGCTTGGCGTTGTCCCTGGCCTTCACTGCGTCCTTGCCAGCCTTGTAGTCCTTCACCGCGGACTGGGCCTGGAGGCCGAAGACCCCGTAGCCCACGCCGATGGCCACGGCGCCGGCTCCAACCAGCACCCATGGAACCGGACCGGGGCCCGAGCTGGTGCGGACGGTGACCGGCGGCTCGGCCAGGGGGACGTCCGGGGAGACCGGAGCAGCCACGTCGGGAGAGGGCTGCGGCGCGGGCTCGACCTGCGCCACGGGGTCGGGGCGGACGGGCGGCTCGATGCGCATCGGCTCCGGCTCGGTCCGCGGCTCGGGCTTGGGCTTGGGCGCCACTGCGGGCGCCGTGGCGACGACCGCAGCGGCGGCGGCGGCGGCCTCCTTCTCGGCGAGGCGCTTGCCCAGCGCCCCGCCAGCCCGCTGGACCTGCTTCTTCATCGCCTCGGCGAGCATCTTCTCGTCCGGCTTGGTCACGAAGCCCAGGTTGTTCGAGACGATGGCCGCGTCGTTGGTGTCGACCAGGGTCAGCTTGACGCCCCAGGTCTTGCCCGACGGGTTGATGGAGACGTTGGCGACGTAGCCGGCGCCGGCGACCTTGCCGACCTTGGCCAGGCACTCCGCCGCGTCGTTGCACGCCGGGACCTTGAGCTTGCGCTTGAGGTGCTGGGCCGTGACCTGCGCCGAGGGGACGGTCTCGTACCCCTGGCCCTTGAACCCCTCGTCGACCGCCTCCATCGCCTTCTTGACGGCGGCCTTGGTGAAGCCCTTCGGGACCGCGGGCTCGACCAGGGCGACCCGCTTCTGCGCCTCGGGTGGCAGGGGGCCTTCCTCGACCTTGGGGACGACGACCTTGGCCGCCTTGGCCTTCCCCTTGGCGGCAGGGGCCTTCTTGGCCACCTGCCCGGCTGCGGGGAACGCCACGAGGCAGGAGATCAGGGCAAGCAGCGCGGGACGCATGGTGCCTCCGATGCGGGAATCGTGGGAGTCGGGCCCATTGTAACGAGTGAGGCGGTTCGTTCAACCGGTCGTCCGGAGCCGACGGTCCGGGTATAGTGGCGCGCTTTCGCGCTCGTGCCTGGAGCCCTCCATGCCGTCGTCCCTCGCCCTCCTCCTCGTGGTCGCCACCGCGGCGCCCGTCGTGGCCATCGACCACCAGGCGCCCTACCTCGAGGACGCCCTCTCGCTGGAGGCGCGTCTGGTCTCCAGCACGGGACGGAAGGTCTTCGAGCCGGCTGCCTTCGTACGCCGCGTCCAGACCGCGGACTACCAGCGCCTCCCCATGCAGCCGCTCCCCGACGGCCGCTTCGCCGTGGCGCTCCCCCCGCCCCTCCAGCGCTGCGAGATCGAGTACTTCCTCGAGGCCTTCGACGAGGACGGC
>CAZAIE010000275.1:0-264 GCA_964485035.1 uncultured Myxococcaceae bacterium
GCGTGGGGTGGGGGTCGTCTCCGGGGGCGCCGTCGGCGTCGATGCCTCGGCGCACCGGGCCTGCCTCGAGGTGAACGGGCCCACGGTGGCCGTGCTCGGCTCCGGGGTGGACATCGCCTACCCGGGGGACCACGTGAGCCTCTTCCGGGAGATCATCGCGAGGGGCGGGGCGGTGGTCAGCCACTTCCCTCCGGGGACGCCGGCCGTCCCCCAGAACTTCCAGGTCCGCAACCGGCTCATCGCCGCGCTCTCGGAGGCCGTCAT
>CAZAIE010000275.1:274-8116 GCA_964485035.1 uncultured Myxococcaceae bacterium
GTTCGGGGTTCCGGGCGACGTGACCTGCTCGCTGGTGGCGGGGGTGAACCAGATGCTGGAGGCCCGCGAGGCCCAGGTCTGCACCGGGCTGGGAGCTGTGGCCGACGCGCTGGACCTGGAAGGCGAGGACTGGCCTTCGCTGGTGGACGAAAGTGCGAAGCCCAGGAGACCCAGGCCCTCGGCGCGCTCGGAGGCGGCGCTGCCGGTGCGCCCGACGAACCGCGAGGGGGAGGTCCCGCTGGACCTGAAGCCGGTCTACGAGGCGCTGGGGCGGGACCCGGTCCAGTTCGACGAGCTGTCGCGGAAGTGCCGGCTCGACGCGGCGGGCCTGGCCAGCGCGCTGGTGCGGCTCGAGCTGATGGGCCTGTGCCAGGAGCGGATGGGGAAGGTCTTCGTGCGCACCTGAGTGAGCTGAGGGCGACGGTGGGACGGGCGCCCTCCAAGTGTCTGGGGAAGAGAGAGGGAACGAGCAGCCATGGCGAACTACCTGGTCGTCGTCGAGTCGCCCGCGAAGGCGAAGACCATCAAGAAGTACCTGGGCGCCGACTACACCGTGAAGGCGTCGGTGGGGCACATCAAGGACCTGCCGAAGTCGAAGATCGGGGTGAACCCCGACAAGGACTTCGAGCCCGTGTACGAGGTTGCGCGCGGGAAGCAACAGGTGCTCAAGGAGATCAAGAGCGCGGCGAAGAAGGCCGAGAAGGTCTTCCTGGCCACCGACCCTGATCGCGAGGGGGAGGCCATCGCCTACCACATCGCCGAGGAGATCGGCGGGCTCGAGTCCGGGAAGATCACCCGGGTGCTCTTCAACGAGATCACCAAGCGCGCGATCCAGGAGGCCATCCAGCACCCGCAGGACCTGGACCTGAAGAAGTTCGAGTCGCAGCAGGCGCGCCGCGTGCTGGACCGCCTCGTGGGCTACCAGATCAGCCCCATCCTCTGGACCAAGATCCGCCGGGGGCTCTCGGCCGGGCGCGTGCAGTCGGTGGCGGTGCGGCTGGTGGTGGAGCGTGAGCGCGAGATCGCCGCGTTCGTGGCCCAGGAGTACTGGACCCTCGACGCCCGCCTCGCGGGCAAGCTCCCGCCGGACTTTCTCGCCAAGCTCGTGAAGGTCGGCGGGAAGAAGGCAGTCCTCGAGGACGAGAACACCACGCGCAGCCTGGTCTCGGACCTCGAGAAGGCCTCGTTCGTGGTGGAGAAGGTGGACAAGCGCGAGCGGCGTCGCAACGCCCCCGCGCCCTACATCACCTCGAAGATGCAGCAGGACGCGGCCAACCAGCTCCACTTCACGGCCAAGAAGACCATGACCCTCGCCCAGCGGCTCTACGAGGGCGTGGAGCTCGGCGAGGAGGGCGCGGTCGGTCTCATCACCTACATGCGTACCGACTCGACGCGCATCTCCCAGGACGCGCTCACCGAGGTGCGCGAGCTCATCGGCAAGCAGTACGGCAAGGAGTTCCTGCCGCCCGAGCCGGTGGTGTTCAAGACCAAGTCCAGTGCCCAGGACGCGCACGAGGCCATCCGGCCTACCTCGCTCGCCTGGACCCCGGAGAAGGTGAAGCCCTTCCTCGAGCGGGACATGTACCGGCTCTACAAGCTCATCTGGGACCGCTTCGTCGCCTGCCAGATGATGCCCGCGGTCTACGACCAGACCACCGCGGACATCACCGCCGGCAAGTGCACCTTCCGGGCGACCGGCAGCCGCATGAAGTTCGCGGGCTTCCTCGCGGTGTACGAGGAGAAGGCCGAGGTGGTGGAGGAGCCGGCCAAGGACAAGGAGGCGGAGGACGAGGGGGAGGAGAACAAGGAGATCCCCCCGCTCACCGCGGGCGAGGCGCTGCACCTCAAGAAGCTCGAGCCCGAGAAGCACTTCACCCAGCCGCCGCCCCGGTTCAGCGAAGCGTCGCTGGTGAAGGAGCTGGAGGAGAAGGGCATCGGCCGGCCGTCCACCTACGCCTCCATCCTCTCCACCATCCAGGACAAGGAGTACGTGGAGAAGAAGGAGAACCGCTTCTACCCCACCGAGCTGGGGCTGCTGGTCACCGACGAGCTGGTGCGCGCGTTCCCCCACGAGATGGACGTGGCGTTCACCGCCGCGCTCGAGCAGAAGCTCGACCAGATCGAGGAGGGGAAGTTCGCCTGGGTGAAGGTGCTGCGCGACTTCTACGAGCCCTTCAAGGCCAGCCTCTCGGCCGCGCAGGAGAACATGCGCGACGTGAAGCGCGAGGAGGTGAAGACCGACCTGCTCTGCGAGAAGTGCGGCAAGCCCATGGTCATCAAGTGGGGCAAGCTGGGGCGGTTCCTGGCGTGCAGCGGCTACCCGGACTGCAAGAACACCAAGGACTTCACGCAAGGGGAGGGCGGCAAGATCGAGCCGGTGGTGGAGGTGCTCGCTGGCGAGGACTGCCCCAACTGCGGCAAGCCGATGGTCATCAAGCGTGGCCGGTTCGGGCGCTTCATGGCCTGCAGCGCCTACCCCGAGTGCAAGACCTCGAAGCCGGTGACCACCAACGTCACCTGCCCGGAGTGCGGCCAGGGCAAGCTCGCCGAGCGCCGCAGCAAGCGGGGCAAGGCGTTTTGGAGCTGCAACCGGTACCCGGACTGCAAGGGGGCGGTGTGGGACAGGCCGCTGGACGAGGCGTGCCCCAACTGCAAGTCGCCCTACTTGGTGGCGAAGTACACGAAGGCCGACGGCGAGACCATCGTGTGCCCCAACAAGGAGTGCGGTTACAAGCGGGCGGGACAGGCGTCGGAAGATTAAGGCTCAAGGCTGTCCGTGCCGAGGAGCGGGCGGCCTCCGACTCGGGGTACGTCGCCTTGACACTCTCGGAAACCGGGTGTTAGAAATCCGCATTTCCAAAGGGTTTTTGTCCAGTCCTGTGTGCAGAGCGGGGCTGGACGCCAAACAGCAGTAGCCGGGGAATCACGCGAAAGGGTGCGGTGAGATGAGCGAGATCCTGGATAGCCTGTCGTCCGGCTTGATCGTCCTGGCGGCAGCGGCCGCGAAGAACAAGAACTTCCTCGACGAGATCAAGAACTTCATCGAGGAGGGTGGCCCCTTCATGTGGGTCAACGTCGGGTCGCTCTCGGTGGCGGTGGCGATCATCATCGAGCGCGTCGTGCGCCTGATGTTCACCTACAACCTGAACGCGCCCCCGTTCATGGAGCAGATCACCAAGTTGGTGCTCACTGGCAACGTCGACCGCGCCGTGAAGCTCTGCAGCGCCGCTCCCAGCGCCGCCCTCGCTCGGGTGGTCCGCGCCGGCCTCACCCGCGCCAACCGCGGCGAGCTCGAGGTCGCGAAGGCCGTCGAAGAGTCGATCATGGAGGTCACCCCCTCCATCCAGAACCGCATCGGCGCCCTCTGGTCGCTGGCCAACATCGCGACCCTGCTGGGCCTCATCGGAACCATCATCGGTCTGATCAGCGCGTTCCGGTCGCTGGGTGCCGTTTCCGCCGACAAGCGCTCCGAGGTGCTCTCGAAGGGTATCTCCGAGGCCATGAACAACACCGCGTTCGGTCTGTCCATCGCGGTGACCTGCATCGTGGCCCACCTGATGCTCAACGGCCGCGCCAAGGCGATGATCGAAGAGGTCGAGCTCAACTCCCTGAAGCTCGAGAACCTCCTCGCGCGCAAGAGCGCGGGCGAGACCAACCCGATGGACTTCGAGCAGAAGGCGACCTGAGAAGGGCCGAGGAACGGTTCCTCCCGGTGGTTGTCTGACCCGACGGAGACTGAAGCGTCATGGCCTTTCACTTCTCGAAGAGAAAGCTCCGCCCCAAGGAGCACGAGGAGATGGGCGAGCTGAACATCGTCCCGTACCTCGACATCATGATGAACCTGATCATGTTCATGCTCTTGAGCATGACCGGGCTCATGTCCTTCGGCGTGCTCAACGTCTCGGCGCCCAAGTACGCCGCGGGCGGGCCGCCCGCCTCGGCGACCGGCGAGCCCGACAAGCCCAAGCTGCTGCTCACGGTGCTGGTGAGCGAGAAGGGCTTCTACGTGGCAGGGTCCGGCGGGGTGCTTCCCGGGGACACTGGGACCGCGAACCAGGACGGGGCGCCGACGATTCCGAAGAAGCCCAACGGCGACTTCGACTTCGCTGCCCTCACCGCGAAGATGACCGACATCAAGAAGGCCTTCCCGGACGAGTCGAAGGCCATCTTGGGGGCGGACCCGAAGATCCCTTACGAGACGCTGGTTCGCACGATGGACGCGGTGCGCGAGAACCCTGGCCAGCTCATCGAGGGCAAGCCGATGACGCTGTTCTTCGACGTCTCGCTGACGGTGATGTAGGGCGCTGCAGGATTGGAGAAGCACGCGATGGCCGATCCTCACAACGGCACGCCAGGCGCAGCGGAGGTCCCCGAGATCTCCGAGGAGCAGCGCGCCCGGATGACCTACAAGAAGCTCATCCGCCGCAAGCGCCGCAAGGAGCGCGAGTCGGCCGGTGAGATCCGCGAGCTGAACATCACCGCGATGATGGACATGATGACCATCATCCTGGTCTTCCTCCTCAAGAGCTACTCCGCCTCGTCGGTGAACATGGCCTCGTCGGGCGACATCGCGCCGCCCATCAGCACCACCCGTCTCGCTCCGAAGGACACGGTGGCGGTCACTATCACCCGCTGCGCACCGGCTCCCGACCACCCCTGCCGGCCTGGCACGGGCACCATCATGGTGGGCGACAAGACGGTCCTGAACTACGAGGGCGACGCCATCCCCGCCGCAGTGAAGGCTGGCGGCGAGACGGGCCTCTTGGTCGAGCCGCTGCGCGAGGCGCTGCAGAAGGAAGTGGACCGGGCCAAGTACATCGCCCAGTACAACCCCGCGGCGCAGTTCACCGGCGAGCTCTCCATCGTCGGCGACCGGAACATGCCCTACCGCATGCTCACCGAGATCCTGTACACCGCCGGCCAGGTCGAGCTCGACAGCTACCGCTTCGTGGTCATCAAGCGCGAGGGCGAGGGCGGCGAGGGCTGAGCGAGTCGAGGGTTCTGCTAAGCGAACGAGCGCGGCGGTGGCCGCGCTCGTCGCTTTTTTCGGGCTCGGCTCCGAGACCTCAGGAGGCCTTGCGGACGACCTCTTCGACCACCCGGACCGCGTCCTCGCACTTGTCGGTCGCGTGCTCGAGGATCTCGAGGATCTCCTTCCACTTGATGAGCTCGACCGGGTCCTTCACCTCGTCGAAGAGCGCGCCGATCCCGCGACGCAGGACCTTGTCGGCGTCGGTCTCGAGCTTGTGCACCTCGCGGCAGGGGGCGAGCACGCCGTCGGCGTTGCGGCTGGTGCGCAGGGCGAGGATGGCCTTCTGCGTGGCTGGGGTCAGGGCGGCCAAGAGCCGCGCCAGCTCGTGGGCCTCGGGACGCACCTTCTGGGCCCGGTACATCACCAGCTTGTGGGCCACCGTGTCGCAGGCGTCCAGGATGTCGTCCAGGGCCTCGGCCAGCGCGCGGATGTCGGCGCGGTCGAACGGGGTGGCGAGGTTCTTGTTCAGGGTGTCGACCACCATCGCGGTGGCCTTGTCACCCTCCTGCTCGAACGCTTCGATCTTCGGGAGGAAGCTGGCGAAATCCGCCGGAGACTCGAGCATCTTCTGCAGGGTGGCGGTGGCCTCGACCCCGGCCTTGATGCAGTCCTCGAAGCAGTCGAAGAAGACCTTCTGGCGCGGCATGATCCGGAGCATCGGCGTTCTCCTTCAGGGACCTCGCAGATACCACGCACCGCCCCTGGGCGCCAGCCCGTGGCCTGAGGCGCGAACCGCGCGCGCCGCGCGTTGTCCACTCCGAGGAGCGGGTGCTAGATTCCGCGCCCCCGCGAGCGGAGACCAGGCGACCCCATGACCCAGCAACAGGTGACCATCCTCGGGGGAGGCCTGGCCGGCTCGGAGGCGGCGTGGCAGCTCGCCGGGCGCGGCGTCGCGGTGCGGCTGGTGGAGATGAAGCCCGCCCACCGCTCGCCGGCGCACCACCTGGACGGGCTGGCCGAGCTGGTCTGCTCCAACTCGCTGCGCTCCGACAACCCCGAGAATGCCGTGGGCCTGCTGCACGAGGAGCTGCGGAGCGTCCGGTCCCTGGTCCTCGCTGCCGCGGACGCCACCCGGGTGCCCGCGGGTGACGCCCTGGCGGTGGACCGGGAGCGGTTCTCCCGGCTGGTGACCCGCGCGCTCGCGGCGCACCCGCTGATCACCCTCGTCCACGAGGAGGCGACCACGCTGCCCGACGGGCTGACCGTGGTCGCGACCGGTCCGCTCACCTCCGACGCTCTCTCGAAGCAGATCGCCGCGCTCGCCGGCGACCGCCTCTACTTCTACGACGCCATCGCGCCCATCGTCGCCGCCGACTCCATCGACCGGACCATTGCCTTCAACGCCTCGCGCTGGGGCAAGGGCTCGTCGGACGACTACCTGAACCTCCCGCTCACGCGCGAGGAGTACGAGGCCTTCGTCGCCGCGCTGCTCGCCGGGGAGAAGGTGGTCCCGCACGCCTTCGAGGAGCCCCGCTACTTCGAGGGGTGCCTGCCCATCGAGGTCATGGCCGAGCGCGGCCTGCAGTGCCTGGCCTTCGGCCCCATGAAGCCCGTGGGCCTCACCGACCCGCGGACCGGGCGCCGGCCCTACGCGGTGGTGCAGCTGCGCAAGGAGGACGCGGCGGGGACGGCGATGAACCTCGTCGGCTTCCAGACCCGGCTCACCTGGCCCGAGCAGAAGCGCATCTTCCGCATGCTCCCGGGCCTGGCGAGCGCCGAGTTCCTGCGCCTCGGGCAGATCCACCGCAACACCTTCCTCGACGCGCCCCGGCTCTTCGCGCCTGACCTCTCCCTGAAGCAGCGGCCCCACCTCTTCTTCGCCGGGCAGATCACCGGGGTGGAGGGCTACGTGGAGTCCACCGCGAGCGGCTTCTTCACCGCCCTCGCCGTCCTCGGACGGCTCCAGGGCACCGCGTTCGTCCCGCCCCCGGCCGGGACCTCGCTCGGCGCGCTCTACGGCCACGTGCTCGGGCTCGCCCACCCGGCGGACCACGAGTACCAGCCTTCGAACGTCACCTTCGGGCTCTTCCCCCCGCTCGACGACCGCGTCCGCAAGAGCGAGCGCCGCGCCAAGCTGCTGGAGCGCGCCCGCTCCCTCCACTCGAGCTGGGTCGCCCAGCTCCCGCCCGCGCCCTCGATGCCCGAGGCCCTTCCCCTGGACCCGCCATGAACGTCACGCGCCAGACCGTCCTCGTCGCGCTCGCCGCCGTCGCGCTGCTCGGGGGGTGCAAGAAGCCGCCCGCCAAGCCCAAGGGCATCGGCAAGGCTCTGGTCTCCCAGTCGGCGCGGAGCCTCGCGCTCACGGCCGACGGCAAGACGCTGGTCTTCGTGGGCGAGGTGAACCCGCCAGCGGAGAAGGGGGCTCCCGAGGGCGTCTTCCAAGGGGTGCTCACCACCGTGCCCCTCGCCGGCGGCGTCCACCGCCAGCTCGGGGGCGGGGTCTCCACGCTCGAGGACGGCTACCGCCTCTCGGCCGACGGGCGCTGGCTGGCGTACCTGCAGGCCTTCCGCTTCCGGGACCAGAGCGGCACTCTGCACCTCGCGCCCTCGGGCGAGGGTGAGGCGAAGCAGCTGGCCAGCGAGGCCAAGTTCTACCGCTTCTCCCCGGACTCCAAGTGGCTCGGCTACGTCGCTTCCGGCGAGATGCACCTCCACGAGCTCGCGACCGGCGCCGACCGGCTGGTGGCGCGCGAAACCTCCACCTTTGAGTTCTCCTCCGACTCCAAGCGCCTGCTGGTGCGGCGCCCGGTCACGGCGGGGGGCGACCTGCTGCTCGTCGAAGTCGAGGGCGGGCGCGAGCCCTCCAAGCT
>CAZAIE010000276.1:0-8104 GCA_964485035.1 uncultured Myxococcaceae bacterium
CTTCGAGCACCTGTCGAAGGGCTACGGCGACCGCCTGCTGATCGACGACCTGACCTTCAAGCTGCCCCCCGGCGGCATCGTCGGCGTCATCGGCCCCAACGGCGCCGGCAAGACCACGCTCTTCAAGATGATCACCGGGCTCGAGAAGCCCGACGCCGGCACCTTCACCGTCGGCCCCACGGTCAAGCTCGCCTACGTCGACCAGAACCGCGACATCCTCGACCCCGCCAAGACCATCTTCGAGGAGGTCTGCGCCAAGCTCGACTTCGTCGAGGTCGGCAAGATGAAGATGCCCAGCCGCGCCTGGCTCGGCGGCTTCGGCTTCAAGGGCGGCGATCAGCAGAAGCGCGTCGAGTTCCTCTCCGGTGGTGAGCGCAACCGGGTGCACCTCGCCCGCGTGCTCAAGAGCGCTGGCAACGTCCTCCTCCTCGACGAGCCCACCAACGACCTCGACGTCGACACCCTCCGCGCCCTCGAGGAGGCCCTGCTCGAGTTCCCCGGCTGCGCCGTCGTCATCAGCCACGACCGCTGGTTCCTCGACCGCATCGCCACGCACATCCTCGCCTTCGAGGGCGACTCCAAGGTGGTCTGGTTCGAGGGCAACTACCAGGACTACGAGGCCGACCGCCACCGCCGCCTGGGCGCCGAGGCCGACGTCCCCCACCGCATCAAGTACAAGAAGCTCTAGCCCGGTCCCGGGGACCTACCCTCCAGAAAATCGGAGTGGCCGCGCGAGGCTCGCCTCGTCTCTGACCCGAGCTCGCGGCCACGTAACGTGGCGGGGTCGAATCGTGGGCTCACCCAGCCCCATTGCGGATCTGGGCGCACGCTCCGTGCGGGCTTGGGTGCGCCCCGGCCCCGCTCTAGAATCCCGCCGGTTCCACGCCGGAGGTCCCATGAACGCCCGCTCCCTGCTGGTCTGTGCGCTCTGCGCGATCGGGGCGCCCGCGGCCGGTCTCGCCGCCCAGCCCGCTGCCAAGGAGAAGTCCGTGACGCCCAGCGCCGCGAAGCGCCCCATGCTCTTCCGCCGCTACCTCGACCGCACCGAGGCGGCCTTCGTCGTCCTCTCCCCCGCAGGCTGGGTCGCCGAGGGCGGGATGTTCCGGGTCAACCCTCTCGCAGGGAACGGCCCCGGCCAGTCCATCGAGGCCAAGATCGACTTCGCCCTCAAGCGCGAGCCGGCCGGCCACGTGATGATCCGCTGGCTCCCGGGCGTGAACCACGTGATGCCCGCCCCCGGCGTCATCGTCCAGAACTGGAACGGCATGCCCGTGGCGCCCATGCCCACCCCCGCAGCCTTCGTCACCCGCAGCGTCCTCCCGCAGCTTCGCCCCTGGGCCAAGAACGTCCAGGTCCTCGGCACCGAGCCGCGCCCCGACGTCGTCGCAGCCGTGCGCGCAGGTCCCAAGGCCACCGCCCTGCTGTCGAACGGCGTCGCCTACCACGTCGACGCCTCGGCCACGACCGTGAGCTACGAGGAGGGCGGCGTGCGCTACCGGGAGATGCTCTTCGCGGCCATCGAGGGCTACCAGATGATGGGCGCCGGGCTGTGGAGCAACGCGCTGACCATCGTCGCGCGCGCGCCCGAGGCCGAGTTCGCGGCCTGGGGGCCCGTGGCCAAGGTTGTCGTGAACTCGTTCCAGCTCAACCCGCAGTGGGTCGCCGCGGAGCTGCGCGGCCAGGGCCAGCGCATCAAGGTGATGGAGGACACCAACCGCTACCTGATGCAGGTGGACAAGGAGATCTCCGCGAACCGGGCGCGCACCATGGCCGGCATCCAGGACCAGGCCTACCTCACCCTCACCGGCCAGGAGCGCTACGCCAACCCCTTCACTGGCCAGCCGGAGCTCGGGTCCAACGAGTGGAAGCACCGCTGGACCAACGCCTTCGGCGAGGTGCTGTACACCGACGACGGCAACTGGGACCCCAACCTCGACGCCTCGATGAAGGTCTCGGGCTTCCAGCGCACCCCGGTGAGGCGCTGAGGCATCCGGCTCAACGCTGGAAGGACTCCACCAGCAGACGCTCGAGCGCCGGGAGCGGCAGGCTGCCCGCCTCCAGCACCACGCGGTGGAAGGCCGTCGGCGAGTAGCGCGCGCCCAGCCGTGCCTGCACACCCTCGCGCGCCGCCAGGATCCTGAGCATCCCGACCTTGTAGGACGTGGCCTGTCCCGGCCACGAGAGGTACCGGTAGACCTGGCCCGAGGACGAGAGGACCTCGGCAGAAAACCCCAGGGTCCGCTGCAGGTACGTGGTCGCCTCCTGGATGCTCCAGCGGCGCGCATGGAGCCCCGTGTCCACGACCAGTCGTGCGGCGCGGAAGAGCTCGTACTGCAGCCGTCCGAGATCGCCGTGGGGATCACCCTCGTAGAAGCCAACCTCGGCGGCGAGCTGCTCCGCGTAGAGCGCCCAGCCCTCCACGTGCGCGGTGAACTGCAGCGCGCGACGTAGAGCCGGCGGCCCGGTCCGCTCGCGGGCGAGCCCGACCTGCAGGTGATGGCCGGGGACCGCCTCGTGGTAGGCCAGCGTCTTCATCGAGTACGCGGGGAGACCCTGCGAGGGGATGCCGGCGTAGAACACCCCCGGCAGGCTGCCGTCCGGCGGTCCGGCGACGTAGTACCCGCCCACTGGATCGGCGCGGACCTCCACCGCGGCGCGGGGCTGCACGTCGATGACTCCTGCGAGGTGCGCCTGCGCGTCCTGGATGATCGTCCGGTAGCGCGCGAGGCACTCGCTGGCGGGCACCTGGCCGCTCTGTCGGGCGATTGTCGCGAAGCCCTCCTGGAGCGTCGCCTCGGCAGGAACGCCGAGCGCAGCGAAGCGCTCCCGGACGAGGCGCTGCAGGCGCTCGACCTCCGCGAGGCCGAGGGCGTGGATCTCGTCGGCGGACAGCTCGGTGTTGGTGTGGTGGCGCAGGCAGTGGGCGTAGAAGGCCTCGCCCTGCGGGAGGGCCCAGACCCCATCGCCATCCGGAGCGGACTCCAGGACCTCCCGTGTGGAGTCGGCGAGCGCCCGCCAGGCAGGGAGCACCGAGATCCGGATGGCGCGGAGGCCCTCGGCGAGGAGCTCGTCCCGTCTCGAGTCCGGAAGCCCCTCGATGCCGGCGAGGCCCTCGGAGAGCCGGGTGTAGAGCGCCGTCGCGTCGGGCTGTTGGGCGGCGAGGCCGCCCAGTGAGCGCAGCGCGGGCGCGAGCACGGCCCGCGGCGGGACGAGCCCTTCGCGCGTTCTGGCCTGCAGCCCGGCGATGACCTGATCCACGCGTCGCCGGACCCGCCACAGTCGCTCCACGTAGTCCTCGGCGTTGGCGGGAGTCGCGAGCGGGTGCACCTGCAGGAGCAGGGTTTGAAGGCGTTGCTCCTCGCTCGTGAGCGTCGCGCCCAGGGGGTAGACGTGGTGGACGAAGGGCCGCTCGCGCACGAGATCGTCGAGGTACCACTCCCAGACGTCGTAGCTCACGCGCTGGTCGGGGCCGAGCGCGGAACGGTCGAAGCGACGCAGCGCAGTGAGGGAGACCTCGGCCAGCTCGTACGTGCCGGTCAGGAAGCTGTCGGAACCGTCATCGAGGAGGTTGTCGCGACGGCCTGCCTGTGCCGAGAGCCCGAGGTCGGTGAGCGTCTCGGGTGAGCGCTCGACCAGCGCCGCGAACGAGACCTCCAGGAACCCGTCGAAGGAGAGACCGTCGAACCGTGCCTGGACCTCGGCAGGAGTGGGGTACGTCGGGTCGGGGAGCGGCGGAAACGGGTCGCTCGAGCTGCAGGCGGAGACGAGCAGGAGCAGCGGCACGACCCGGCGCGTTCGCATCTTCCACCCCCCGGTCGATTGTGCGCCCGGTGTGGGGAGTGCGCGAGGGAGTCGCAGGATCGCAGAACGCAGCGCGCCTCCGCTCCGTGGAAGGGGCGGGGGCGCGCTGGACGAGTCACGTCACGGGGCGTTCTTGCAGAGGGTGCGGTAGTCCGGCGGGAGCACCTGCCCGGACCCGGCTGCGAAGCGCCACAGCGGCACGAAGTCGGCCTCCTCGAGCTTCACCGGGGCCGCTGCGGTTCCCGGCGCAGGGGCGATGGAGAAGAAGCAGGCCTGGCGCCACGCCGCCGGCGTCCCGGTGCCCTTGGGAGCCTCGCGGAAGGCGACAGTGAGGTAGTTGCGCCCGTACATCCCCGAGGGGCTCAGCCAGACCTGCGGGATGGTGAAGTCGTAGCAGGTGGACCCGTCGGGCTGGACCCCGGGCGTCAGCGCGACCGCGCCGTGGGGCAGTCCGCCGGACGCGCGTGGGTCGGTCCCGAGCAGCACCTCCTGGAGGTCCGGGACGGAGTCCTGGTCGGTGTCCGACGCGGTGTTGCTCACGAGCGGGTCGAGCCCGGTCTCGAACTCCACGCCGTCGGGGAGGCCGTCGTTGTCGGTGTCCGCCTGCGTCGGGTCGGTGCCGAGGAAGGCCTCGAGCGGCTCCGGCAGCCCGTCGCCGTCCGCGTCCTCGCAGAGCAGCTTCACCGGCCCGCCCGCGACGCTGCGGCAGCCGCGCGAGTCGGGGACGGCGGGGTCGAAGCCCTGGGCCGCGTGCGTGGACTCGAAGGCATCGGGGAAGCCGTCGCCATCGCGGTCGGGACGGACCGGCAGCTCCCCCGCGGTCTCGTCGGTGACGGGGCCGGTGAAGCGGCGCAGGAGCGGCGTGCTGCCCTCGAGCGCCACGCCCAGGCCCGCGCCGCCCAGCCAGTCGAAGCGGATGAGCGCCGGGTCGGTGAACTCGCGGAAGGTGCCGTGGCCGCGGCGGGCGAGTTGCTTCATCGTCCAGCGGGCGACGTGCAGGCCGTCGTCCGGGGTGCCGCCGGGCAGGCCGTAGAGGTCGCTGGCGCAGACACCGCAAGAGGTGAGCATGGGCGTGTTGGAGAGCATCACCGCGTCGAGCCGGATCTCGCCGACCCCGCGCGAGGCCTGCAGCGCGACCATCCCCTCGACCTCGGAGAAGATCTGGTCGTTCTGGTTGCGGTCGCCGCCGATGGGGAAGTCGGGCAGCTCGGTGGAGTACTGCACGCCCGCGTCCCCGGGGCAGTTGGTCCCCAGGCACTCCGGGTTGCCGCCCGCGTCGGGGGTGCTGGGCGGAGCGTTGCAGAAGGACTCCGGCATGTCCTGCCACAGACCCGAGGGGTCTGCGGCGGTCGCCCAGTTGCCCAGCCCGTCCTTCGACTGGCAGCGCGGGTAGGGGTACCCGTCGGAGACGAAGACCACCACGTAGCGGGTGCGGGCGAGCGCGTCCTTGCCCTCGGTGCCCAGCGTGAGGTCGATGTCGTCGTCGATGGCGTGCCGGCCCGCGGCGAGCGCGCCCTGGTAGTCGGTGCCCTTGCCCAGCTTCTGCGGCAGGCCGTCGAGGAAGGCGTGCAGGTCCGGGTCGGTGGGCGCGGCGAAGCCGGTGGTGGGGTAGCGGGCCATTGGGCGCAGCTCGAAGGGGATGACGGTGACCGACACCCCCGGCTGCGTGCCCAGCGCCTGGAGCCACTGCTTCATCCCGCGCACCCGACCCGGGACGGTGATGCCCTGGGCGGCGAGCTGCGTGGCGATCTGCTCGCAGAGGCCGGAGTTCGGGGGCTGGGCGCCGGGGCCGTCGGTCACGCACATCGACCCCGAGGAGTCGAGCAGGAAGAGGACCTTGGTGCGGGTGAAGGCCGGGCGGGTGCAGACCCTTCCCTGGACGGTGAGCTGGCCGGAGAGGCCGGCGTCGTGCGGCGTGGCGGCGTCGGCCGCCGAGGCGGTCGCTGCGTCGAGCGGGTCGCCGTCGATCACCAGCCGGCAACCGGCGACGGTCAGGAGGACCAAGGAGAGAACGAGCGTTCGTGCCATGTCAGCCTCGCGTTTCGGGTTCGGCTGCATCGATGTCGGCGGCGGGCCGGATTGATCACTGCGCAGTGAGCAGGCGCAGCTCGTCGGCGCGGCGGCCGGTGGGGAAGCGCTGCAGGAAGCGGCCGGACCAGGCGCGCGCCTCGGCGGGGTGTCCCAGGCGGTGGTGCAGGCGCGCGAGGTAGTAGAGCGCCTCCTGCAGGTAGAGCCCGTCGGGGAAGCGGCGCTGGTACTCGGCGAGCGAGGCCGCGGCGCGGGCGAGGTCCTCGTCGCTGCCTGCGCGCACGCGCTCAAGGGCCTCGAAGAGCAGCAGGTCCTCCTCGGAGAGACGCTCCTCGCCTGGGCCGGCTGCTCGGGCGCCAGGGCAGAAGCTGCGGCGGCCGTTCGCGGTGAGCAGCTCCTCGCGGCCCGCGCGGCGGAGCTTCACCACTCCCTTGGGGACGGCGACGCGCGTGCAGTCGCCGTCGACCTCCACTTCCACGTCCAGGCGCGCGCCGACCGGGAGCACGGTGAGATCGCGCGCGGTCACGTGAAAGACCTCGTCGACCTGCAGCGCCTCGACCTGGAACCGGCCCACGCCCGTGGTCACCTCGACCACCACGGCGCGGGGCTCGACCCTGCGCGCGAGCACGCGGGCACCGGGCTCGAGGTGGACCGCGAGCCGCCCGGCGCGGAAGGACGCGGGCGTGGCGTTGGCCTGCGCGGGGACACCGGACTCGAGCGAGGGGACCGCGTGAGCGGGGGCAGCGACGGGAGTCGGCGGCGTCACCGAGGGCGTCGGCTGGGCGAGTCGGGTCGGCTCAGGGTGCGTCCCGGTGTCGAGGGGGCGGAAGAGGAAGAAGGCGATGGCGAGGCCAACGGCGAAGGCGGCTCCGGCGGGGACGAGCCAGCGCAGGGGCGACGGACGCGGGGCGGAGCGCTCGAGCGCCCCGGCGACGATGCGGCGGCTGACCGCGGCAGGTGGGGCGGCCTCTCGCAGGTTGGAGAGATCGATGTCCGGGCGCTCGCTCATGGGCTCCCCCTTTCACCCTCGCGCCGCGGCGTGGGGGTCTCGTCCCAGTGCTTGCGGAAGGCGTCCTTGGCGAGGCGCAGGCGACTCGCGACAGTCCCCTCCGCCAGCCCGAGGATCTGCGAGATCTCGGGGCGGGTGTAGCCCTCGACCTCGTGCAACAGGAGCACCTCGGCCAGGGCAGGCGAGAGGCGCTGGAAGCAGGTGCGGACCGCCAGCTCCGCCTCGGTGTCCGCGGGCGAGTCGGCCTCGAAGGCCGGCTCGAGGGCGTCCGGTGCGGGTCGGAACAGGCGGCGGACCCAGGCGGTGCGCCGGGAGTTCGCCACCACGCGCCGGAGGATCTGGTACAGCCAGGTCGTCAGCGCCCCCTCGGCCTGGCAGTTGCCGAGGCGCCGCGCCGCGATGGCCAGCGTCTCCTGGGCCGCGTCCTCGGCCTCGGCCGGGGAGAGCCCAAGGAGCACCGCCCAGCGGAAGACCTTGGGCGCCTGGAGGGTGAAGAGCTGCTCCAGGGCGTACCGGTCCCCTTCCTGGCTGCGCACGAAGAGCGAGCGGGGCGTCTGCGCAGGCTCGATCGTCGCGCTCAGGCCCACCATGGGCCTCCAGATGTAAGGACCGACAGGGATTGATCAGTCGCCACGGGGCGATTGACTATCTGCCTGGATTGATTGGCTTCTTGTTGAGCCTGGCACCTCTTCACCCTCCGAAGTCCCAGGTGGCGCCCAGGGCGATGCGAAGGCCGAAGAGGTTGAAGCGGCGTGCCGCTGCCGACGGAATCTCGATGAGCCGAGCAGTGGGCATCAAAACCCCTTCCACCTGGAGTTCCAGGGTCGTAGGCCCGAGGCGGAGGGCGCCGAACGCACCGAGGGAGGCGCCGGCATCGGCCGCGCCGAAGTGGACGCGGGTGTCCTGGCGGTAGAGGTCGACCCAGTCGACGCGGAGCACTCCGAGCAAACCGCTCTCAAGTGGACCCTTCGAGAGCAGCCCCAGCTTGCCCCCCAGCCAGAAGCCGATGACGTCGATGACCAGCGTGCGTCCGGAGAGGTCCCAGGCCGTCTCGGGTTGGTAGCTTGCACCGAGCGAGAGCGGGCCCCAGCGCAGCGCCCCACCGACCTCCCAACACGAGAAGTCCGGGGAACGGATGCGGAAGCCACCAAGGGCTTCGATTCCCCAGGTCCATGAATTTTCGGATGATTTCGGAGGGGCGTCGGGGCCTGGTGCCAGGTTCAAGGAGGCGGGGCCGGGTGCCAGGTTCGGGGAGGCGGGGTCCGG
>CAZAIE010000277.1:0-1743 GCA_964485035.1 uncultured Myxococcaceae bacterium
GCGGCGTGGCGATGTGCTCCGCCGCGGGCCTCGGCGCCGTCTCGGGTGGCCCCGACGCCGCGCTCTTCGACTCCGAGGACGAGCTGGGCGACCCGGCGACGCTGCTGGTGGTCGGCGACCTGGCCGACCAGGGCGGGACCATGCTGGTGGCGGTGCTCGACCGCTGCCCGGCCGCCGGGGAGACGCTGCTTGCCCCCAGCACCCGCATCCTGCTCATCACCGAGACCTCCACCGGCGACACCGAGCTCTACGTCCAGAAGACGGCGTCCTCGGGCTCGGTGACCTTCACCTCGCAGCCGGGCGGTGGGCTGGGCGCGACCCTCACTGCCACCTTCGGCGGCCAGACGGTGACCGCGACCGCCTCCCACCTCCAGTAGTCCCTTCGCAGTCTTTCGCCCCTCCCGCGGCGCCCCGGGCCCTCGTGCCTTGGGGCGCCGCGTCCGTTCCCGGACGTCGCCGCGGCCCCGAGCCCGTCCGGGATTTTCCCCACAGGCCTTTTGGGGCGATAGTCCTCGCCCATGACGCCTACCTCGATGGTCTGCGACATCGCCGGACCCGACTTCCGCGTGGCGCTGGGCGACGCGCACGGCAGGGTCGCCGAAGTGCAGCGCAAGAAGACCCTCGCCTATGCCAGCGGCGCGACCCCCGAGCAGATCCTCGACGGGGTGGTCCGCGAACTCGCCGCCTACGCCCGAGGCCCCGGCCGGGACCTCGCGCCCACCGCACCCGTGGTCTGCAGCGTGCCGGGGCCGGTCGCCTCGCGCCGCCGGCTGCTCGCCGCCCCGCCGCTGCTGGGCCCGTGCGAGCGCCCGCCGGACCTGCAGGCGCTGCTGGCGGCGGAGCTGAAGCGCC
The DNA here is from genome assembly GCA_964485035.1 of uncultured Myxococcaceae bacterium. Classification (GTDB taxonomy): domain Bacteria; phylum Myxococcota; class Myxococcia; order Myxococcales; family UBA5297; genus CAZAIE01. Next base: position 853 of record CAZAIE010000277.1, read on the forward strand.
CGGTGGAGCTGATCAACGACGTCTCCGCCGCGGCGTGGTTCCTGAGCACGCAGATCCCCGACGACCGCTTCTTCGTGGTGCACCTCTCGGCGGGCATCGGCAGCAAGCTCTTCGACCGGGCCCACCCGCGCGGCGTGCTCGACGACCTGGCCTTCGCCGGGGAGATTAGCCACGTGGTGGTGGACTCCTCGCCCGACGCGCTGCCGTGCGAGTGCGGCGGCCGGGGCCACCTGGGGGCCATCGCCTCGGGGCGCGGCTTCGTGCACCTCGCCCAGTCCTTGGCGAAGGAGAAGCCCGACTCCTTCGGCAGCTCGCTGGTGGCGCGCCGGTTCGGGGCGACGCTCGAGTCGCTGGACAACGAGCTGCATCTGGTCCCGGCCATCCTCGCCGGCGACCCGTGGGCGGTGGGCGTGCTCGCGCGCGCGGTGCACATCCTCGCCCCGCCGCTGCAGGCCATCGCCGTGGCCACTGGGCTCCAGCGCATCGTGCTCATGGGCGGGTTCGCGCAGAGCCTGGGACCGCTGGTGGTGAAGCTGCTCACTGCGGAGCTCTCGCAGATGTCGCGGGCAGCCTTCGCCCCGCCCTCCGACCGGCTGGTGCTCATCCGCGAGGCCGACGAGCAGACCTGCCTCCTGGGTGCGGCGGCCTACGCGCTCCGGCTCGGCGCCGCGGCCTGAGTCCGATGCCCGCCCCGCGACCACGCTTCGCGAACCTGGACGGCCACCCGCTCGTCCCCGCCCTCGGGAAGGTGCTGCGCTGGCAGCTCGGGCTCCACGCCGAGCGCCGCCAGCGGGCGGCTCGTACCGGCGTCCCGGTCCCCTTCGTCGGAAACGACGGCGCGGACCTGCGGCACCCGCAGCACGACTCGCTGACGTGGATCGGCCACGCGAG
>CAZAIE010000277.1:1753-8087 GCA_964485035.1 uncultured Myxococcaceae bacterium
GCCTCGGCGGCGCCCTTCCCCGCAACGTGCCGCCAGGACTCGACTGGCCGGCGCTCCCCCGCATCGACCTGGTGCTCATCACCCACAACCACCGCGACCACCTGGACGCGCCGACGGTTGTGCGGCTCGGTCCCGGGCCCACCTACTTACGTCGTTCCGCGCGGCCTTGGCGCCTTCTTCCGCCGTGCGCGGCTGCCCAAGGTGGTGGAGCTGGGCTGGTGGGAGTCCGAGGAGCGGGACGGCGTCCGCGTGACCCTGGTGCCAGCGCAGCACTGGAGCCGCCGGTCGCTCGCGGACACCAATGCCAGCTGGTGGGGCGGCTTCGTGGTGGAGCGCTCCGGGCTGCGGCTGTACCACGCCGGGGACACCGCCTGGTTCGAGGGGTTCTCGGCCATCCGCGAGCGGGTGGGACCGCCCGACGTCGCGATGCAGCCCATCGGCGCCTACGCCCCGCGCTGGTTCATGCGGGGACAGCACATGGACCCCTCCGAGGCGGTGCGCGCGTTCCAGGCCCTGGGCGCCGAGCGCTTCGTGGCCATGCACTGGGGCACCTTCAAGCTCACTGACGAGCCGCTCGACGAGCCTCCCCGGCTGCTCTCGGACGCGTGGCGAACGGCAGGGCTTCCCGCCTCGCGCTGCGCCGTGCCGGCCATCGGCGAGACGCTCAGGCTCGACCGGTAGCGACTACTGCAGGCGGCGCTCGGTCCCGCAGACGCGGCAGGTGGTCCCGCCCTCCATAGGAGCGCCGCAGTAGGTGCAGTTGCGACTCTCGGGCTGGTAGGCGTCGAGCACGCTGGGGAGGACCCGGCACTGCGCCACGGTGGCCCACCCGTGCTCCCCGTCCTGGTAGTCCACCAGCACCGCCTGCGCGAGCCGCTGGCGCACCGTGGCCTGGTAGTACTTGCGCTGCCCCTTCCAGTTCACGTTCACGGTCATGCCCGGCGAGAGGATGCCGCGGCGCAGCGAGGAGACCGGCACGTCGTTCTCGTCGCCGTCGAGGTAGGCCACGTGCGCGCTGTCGCCGTCGAAGCCCACCAGGACCGCGGGGTACCAGAAGCCGTCCTCGCCCCAGGGGGCATAGACCTCGTCGCCGAGCTGGAAATCGGACATCGGTCCTCCTCGTCGGTTTGGCGTCGGTTGACGGACGTCATCTTAGGCCGAACGTGACGGCCGTCACGACCCCGGCCCTCGGGAAACCAAACACGAGGCCCAGGCGTTCCTACGGGGCAGCACGGTGTCACCAGGATGGAGGGTCCGGCGTTGGCAGGCTGAAGGCCCACAACCGGGAGGTCGCACATGAGCGCCAAGGTCGTCTTCGGAGTGCCCGCGTCCGAGTACATGGAGACCGACTACCTCGACGACGCGCCGCAGGTGCACCTTCACTTCCTCACCGGGCCAGACGAGTACCGGGAGCAGGGCTACGGCCGCGTGGAGCTGTGCTGCCACGGCTGTGGGGCGGGGCTGCTGGTGCTCTACAACCACAGCGCCGACGCCGCGGGCCGGTTCCAGCACGTGAAGGTCACCGACACCTTCGCCGAACAGCACGCCCGCTGCCCCAACCGCACCTTCGAGCACGAGTGCCCGCCCTACCGCAGCTCGATGTCGGTGGTGGACCTGCGGACCCGGCAGCGGTCGCTGCGCCCGGTCGAGGACGGGGAGCCACCCCGTCGCGTGGTCGTCCGGGTCCGGCCCAAGCCTGCGGCGGCCTGAGTTGTTGCGCCGGGTCGGCGATCCCGAAGGGAGAACGACCCCTTTGCCCACTTCCGCACAAAGCGCCCGTCCTTTCAGGGGGTTGCCTCTCGCTTCCCCGTGGCAGGCCGGGTCCTGAATGCCGCAGGGGGCCTTCGGACACTCCTCGTTGACGCAGGGAGTTGGACACCCTCAAGAGGCAAGGCAAGATGGGGCTCGCGGCGGCCATTGGATTCGGTTGGTTCCCGGCGCTGGGTGAGGCCCCGCAGGCGATATTCGACGTGACGACGCTGCTCGCAGGCCCCCAGGACCCCGCTGCCGCCCCGGCCGACCCGGGACGGATCATCGCGCGCTGCCAGGAGGGCGACCGGACGGCGTTCGGGGAGCTGTACCGGCTCTACAAGAACGAGGCGATGCGCTTCGTCCGCCACGCGGTGCGCGACGGCCGCGACGCCGAGGACATCCTCCAAGAGGTCTTCGTCGAGGTGGCGCACTCCATCCGGTCGTTCGCGGGCCGGTCGAGCTTCGAGAGCTGGCTGCGCTGCGTCTGCGTGCGCACGGCGATGCGCCACATGAAGCGCCGCACCCGGCAGGTGGGCGAAGACGAGCCGGACGCCGACGAGAAGGCGGCCCGCGTGCTCACCAGCACCGAGGACCCCGCCGAGGGCTTCGAGAGGCGGGAGCGGGCCCGACGGATCGACAAGCTCCTGGAACGCATCGCCCCCAAGAAGCGGATGGTGCTCGTGCTGCACGACTTCGAAGGCGTCTCCCCCAAGGAGATCTCCCAGATGGTGGGAGCGCCGGTGCTGACGGTCCGCACCCGGCTGTTCTACGCGCGCAAGGAGCTGGCCGAGCTCGCCGCGCAAGATGCCGTCCTCGCCCAGGACCTGAAGCCCTGGCTCGAGGCCAAGGAAGGCTCGAAATGAGCTGCGCTTCGCGCCATTCCCTCGAGGACTTCGTCGCCGGCCGGCTCGCCGGACAGGCCGCCCAGGCCTTCGACGCGCACCTGGCCTCGTGCCCGGAGTGCCGTGTCGAGGTCGCCCGGCTGCGAGCGCTGCGCGCCGTGGTCGGAAACCTTGCGCCCTTCGAGCCCTCTGAGACGGACTGGCAGCGCGCGGATCGGGCAGTGCTCGCGGCGATGGACTCGGCGCTCGACCGGCGCGCTGAGGGCTTCCTCGCCCGCTTCTGGCCGGCGTTCGGTCTCGCGGCCGTCGCGGCTGCCGCCGTCGCCCTCTTCTTCGCCCTGCGCCCTGGCGCTGCCCCGGTCCCGAGCGAGCCGGTTGCCCGGGCGCCGGAGACGACACCGGTGGTGGCGCCGGTCGTGCCCCTTGCTCCTCGCGTGGTCGAGCCGGTGGAGGCCCCTTCCTTTGCCCTCGCCATTGCCTCGGGCTCAGATCTCCGGGTCACGCACGGCGGCGTCGAGCAGGCCCTCGAAGCCCCCGTGCTGGAGCAGGGCGACACGCTCGCGTTGGGCGCAACCCCACTCACGCTCCAGACCGCGGCAGCCACCGGTGTGCGCGTCGCGGCCGGCTCGCGGCTCGAGCTGGAGAGGCTCACTCCGAAGCAGACGACGCTCCGCCTCGTCGTTGGTGAGCTCGCGGCGGAGGTGAAGCCCCTCGCCGAGGGGCAGGCCTTCGCGGTGCGGACCGCCGACCTCCTGGTCTCCGTCCGCGGGACTGCGTTCCGGGTCGTTCGCGAGGCCGCTGCCACGAGGGTCGAGGTGCTGCACGGCCTGGTGGAGGTGTCGCGCGAGACCGGCTCGGTGATGGTGCCCGGCCCCGGCAGCGTGCTCGTCGCCGACGGCGCACCGCTCCCCGAGGTCCGCCCGACGATCGATCCGGCGACTGCCGCGGCCTTCCCTCTCGCGCTCGCCGACCTGCCTCTCGCGGAGCTGCGCCAGGCCTCGCGGCCAACCGTGGTGCAGTCCGAGCCAGCAGGGGCCGAGGTCCGCGTCGATGGCGTCGTCCGCGGCACGACTCCGCTCTCGCTGCTCGTCGCTCCGGGTCCGCACACGGCTGAGCTGCGCCTGCCGGGACGGGAGCCGCTCGTCGCCCAGCTCGGTGAGCAGCTCGACCCCCGGCTCTCGTTCTCGCTTCTGGCCCCCCGGCCGCCGGCGAAGCTCCCCAAGAAGCCCGAGCTGTGGGTCAGGGTGCCTTCCACCGACCCGCGCGCTGCGACGCGCCGCGAGCAGATGGCCGAGCAGGTCCGGCTGCACCCGACCGTGCTCACCGAGTGTTACGAGTACGCGCTCAAGCGCAACCCGGACATGCCTGGCTCGCTGACGCTGGTGGTCACGCTGGGGCCGCGCGGCTCGGTTCGCGAGATCAAGACGGTGGAGCCGTACGGGAAGGACTTCCTGCAGTGCGCCCGCCCCTCCATCCTGCGCTGGGAGCTTCCGGGCGCGGGCGAGATGGAGGAGTTCGAGATGCCGCTGAGGCTCCAGGCACGCTGACCGCGGGACTGGTCTTGGGTGGACGTGGACTGGGTGGACCTTCGGGTCGACTGGGTGGACTGCCGGATTCCCGGGTTCCACAGCCAGGTGAAATTGCCCTGTGATTCCGGCCACCTGGCCGCGCGACATAAACACCTGTATTCATTCGCTTTTCCGTGATGTTCCACGGGACTGCATCCTTATCTACGCCCCGCCCTGGTCTTGCACGTTCTTCGCTCGACCCCCGGTTGGGGGACGCGGCCCTCCCATGCCTTCGGTATCTGGTTTGGGACAACTTGGAACGGGGTCGCGATGGAACGAGCACCGAAGGCGCCAGACGTCCCGCTGCAGTCGGTGCTGGCCTCCGCCCTCAAGCTCGCGCTCGTCACCACCGACCGTGCTGGACTCATCACCTCGTTCAGCCGCGGCGCGGAGCTGATGCTGGGCTACTCCGCCGACGAGTTCGTGGGCGTTTCGACCCCGCTCGTCTTCCACGCCCCGGAGGAGCTCGAGCAGCGCGCGGCCGAGCTGAGCACTGCCCTCGGGCGGAGCGTCCAGGGCTTCGAGGTCTTCGTCGCCGGCGTCTCCCAGGACCTCGCGAACGAGCAGGAGTGGACCTACCTGCGCAAGGACGGCGCCCGGCTCACGGTGCGGCTCTCGGTCACCGAGTTCCGTGACCCGGGCGGGGAGCTCCTGGGCTACCTGGGCGCGGCGGTGGACGTCACCGACCAGCGGCGCACCGAGCTCGCGCTGAGGCAGGAGAAGCACCTCATCGACCAGGTGATCAACAGCCTGCCGGGCATCTTCTACCTCTACGACTCGAAGCTGAGGCTGCGGCGCTGGAACCGCAACCACGAGACGCTGCTGGGCTACACGACCCAGGAGATGCAGGGCCGCGAGCTGGGCGACTGGCACGCCACAGGAGAGGGCCGGACGCTCGCGACCCAGGCTGCGCAAGGCGTGCTCGCGCACGGCGGCTCGCCCGACGCGGTGGAGAGCGCGCTGCACCACAAGAACGGCAAGGCCATCCCCTTCCTGCTCACCGGCGTCCGCGTGGAGACCCCCGAGGGGCCGATGCTCGCGGGCGTGGGCATCGACCTCACCGAGCGGCGTCGGCTCGAGGAGCAGCTGCGCCAGGCGCAGAAGATGGAGTCGGTGGGGCGGCTCGCGGGCGGCATCGCGCACGACTTCAACAACCTGCTCACCGGCATCCTCGGCAACCTGGAGTTCGCCGCCGAGGACCTCCCCAAGGACTCGCCCGTCCACGAGTACCTGCAGAGCATCGGCCACGCCGCCCAGAGCGCGGCGATGCTCACCCGGCAGCTCCTCGCCTTCTCCAAGAAGGATGTGGTGACCCCGCGGGTGGTGGACGTGAACCGGGCCCTCTCGAACCTCCGGGGGATGCTGGGGCGTCTTCTGGGCGAGGACATCGAGCTGCGGCTGCAGCCGCAGGACGGACTCTGGTCGACGCTCATCGACCCCGGCCAGCTCGACCAGATCCTGCTCAACCTCAGCATCAACGCCCGCGACGCGATGCCCGACGGCGGCGTGCTCTCGCTGGAGACGCGCAACGTCGAGCTCGACGAGAGCTACCGCGCCCGGCACCCCGAGGCCGCCCCCGGCGAGTACGTGATGATCGCCGTCTCGGACACCGGCACCGGGATGACGCCCGAGGTCCTCAGCCACATCTTCGAGCCCTTCTTCACCACCAAGGAGATGGGGCGAGGGACGGGGCTGGGGCTGGCCACCGTCTTCGGCGCGCTGAAGCAGAACCGCGGGCTCATCGACGTCTACTCCGAGCCGGGGATGGGCAGCACCTTCCGCATCTACCTGCCGCGCACCCGGGAGGACTCCGGCCGGGCCACGGCCACCCTGCCCGCGCGAAGCGTGGCCGGCAGCGGCGAGACCATCCTCCTGGCCGAGGACGACGAACAGATCCGCGCCCTCGCCGAGGAGTGCCTCACGCGCCTCGGCTATCGCGTGCTGGCCTGCAGGGACGGCGCCGCGGCGCTCGACGCGGGGCTCGGCGCGGGCGCCATCGACCTCCTGGTGACCGACCTGGTGATGCCGGACATGAACGGCAAGGTGCTCTCCGAACGCATGCGCACCCGCCAGCCGCGGATGAAGGTGCTGTTCACCTCGGGCTACACCGCGGACATCATCGGCCGGCACGGGATGCTCGACCCCGGGGTCGAGCATCCCGTGCCGGCCGAT
>CAZAIE010000278.1:0-8076 GCA_964485035.1 uncultured Myxococcaceae bacterium
AACGCCGACGGCAGCGTGAGACGGACCTCGGCGGGACCGGAGGCCGGTGCGTTCCCTGCCGCCTTCCCGAGCTCGGGGACGAAGCCGTTGCCGATGGCCGCTGCGCCGGGCCCCGAGCCGGGGTCGTAGCGGAAGGCCCAGACGCCGAGGTCGGCGTCGAAGAGGAGGAAGCGCTTCAGCGGCGCGACGTAGGTCAGACCCAGCCGATACGTCGTCTCCGCGCCGCGCTTGGTGGTGAGCGGAGTCGGTCCGGGGGTCTCGAGCTGCGTCCAGGTCCGGCCCGGGACGTCGAGCAGCCAGGTGTCGTTGAGCGACCCCGAGTCGGGCTGGTAGCCGCCCGGGTGGACGCCGTGCACCAGGATGACCTTGTGGTCCGGGTCGTACGCCGCCGCGAGCAGCGGCCGGGTCGACGGCCCCGCGTTCATCGCCACCTTGGTCCACGCCTTGGCCACGGTGTCGAAGGTCCAGACCGTGAGCCCCGTCGTCTCCTCGGCCCCGAGGACCACCACCTTCTTCAGGCCCTCGTCGTAGACCGCCGGGAAGCCCCCCGACCAGGTCGCCTGGGGACAGCTGGGGGTGTCGAGCGCCGTCCACTTCCGGGTCGAGAGATCGAAGACCTGCGTCCGGTTTGGCTGGTCGCTCTTCGCGCCCGGCGAGGCCACGAAGACCCCGTGCTCGAGGTCGAGGGTCACGCGGCTGACGCCGGGCGGGAGGTCCTTGGAGAACTGCTCGAAGGTCTTCGACGCCGGGTCGTAGGACCAGATGCCGCGGCTCCCGGTCGTCCCGTTGCCCAGGCCGCCCGCGAGCCACACCCGCTTGCGGCCGGGGTCGTACTGGAGCGTCCAGACACACCCGCCGCCGGGCCGCGCGTCCGGATAGTTCTCGTCCTCGGCGAAGAGGCGGGTCCAGGTCGTGGCGAGCGGATCGAACGCGTCGAGGGCGTTGCTGAAGCGCGGGGTGTAGCCGCCGTAGCGCAGGAGCACCTTGCCCTCGGGTTCGTAGGCCCAGGTCGAGGCGCGGCCGGGCGGCACCTCGCGCCCCTCGGGGTCGCCCGGGCTGTCGGCCAGGCGGACCCACGTGTTGCCGGGGATGTCGCCGGGCTCGGGCACGCCCACGTCGCGGCCGGGGAGCGCCGCCGCGTCGGAGCCTGCAGCAGGGCCGATGTCCGCGACCGACCCCGCATCGGCCTGGGCGATCTGGGCGTCGGCGACGTCGACCGCGCTCCCGCCGTCCGTCACCTCCACCCGGCTGGAGAGGGAGCACGCCGCGCAGGCGAGGAGCAGCGGCGCAAGACGACGGGTCGAGGACATGTCGCCCTCCCAGGGGCCTGAGTGGACCTACCGGGGCGCTGCCGACAGCGCGGTCAGCAGCGCCTGCTTCACCTGCGACCGCTCCTGGGCATCGGGGATCATCGCCAGCCCCTGGTCCACCTGCAGGTGCCACGCGGTGGAGTGGGTGTGGGCGAAGCTCGCCCTCCCGACGGTCCCGTACCAGACCAGCGACGGCGTGTTCTGCGCCAGACCGCCCAGCAGCCCCGGCCAGTCCGGACGCGAGTGCTTCGCCAGGGCCGCGAGGTTCTCGTCGTAGTTCCACCCCAGGACGTTCCCTCGGGGGGTGCTGAACTCCAGGTAGAGGTTCTGGTCCGTGCTCAGCGGAAGCACGCGCTCCCGGTTCGCCTCGGCGAGGAAGGCGTCGACCTGCTCAGCCGTCAGCAGCAGCTCCCCCAGCACCGTGCGGTGGTCCCCGGCGAAGAAATCCCCGGGTGGGAACAGGCGGCCGACCTCCGCCAAGCGCTCCGGCACGACCTGCAGCGGCCGGTTGCTCGCCACGAGGATCCCCTGGTGGCCGGGGAGCCAGAGCTGCACGTGCCGGAAGTGCTTGCGCAGGGTCCCGATGATGACCGCGAGGTCCTCCTTCGAGACGTGGTGCATCTGGATCCACTGCTGGAGGACACCCTCTTCCCGGAGGTTCTCCCGGGCGAGTGCGTAGAACTCGTCGCTGTACAGGTTGCCGGCGCCAGCAAACCAGACCGAGGTCAGCTCGATCGAGATGAGGTCGTACGGCCGGTCGCGGCGGTTGAGCGCGAGGAAGTTGCGGCCGTCCTCGAGGTGCACGCGCACGTCCTTGCGGTCCAGGATTCCGTCGTTCACCGAGCCAAAGAACCGCCGCGCCGCGTAGACGATGTCCGGCGCCAGCTCGACCGCGTCGATCTCCTGGTAGGGAAACCGGCCGATCACCGCGAGCGTGGTCGCCGTCCCCAGCCCGATGTTCAGGGCCCGCTCGGGGCGGGCGACGAAGAGGTTGGGGATGAGCGCGAACCGGCGCTGGTCCTTCACCTCCGAGCCGTCGTTCCCCTGGAACTTCCCGTTGGTCAGCATGGTCAGCGTCTTCCCGGTCCGGATCACCGAGGTGACGCCGCCCACGTAGTCCTCGTGCTGCCACACCACCTCGTCGAAGTCGTCGTGGGCCTTGCCGAAGTAGATGTTCGAGCCGCTCAAGAGCCGCTTCGCGTCCCAGTCCGGGAGCAGCAGGACGGCGCCCAGCCAGACCCCGAGGCCAGCCGCCAGGACCCCGTAGACGCGTCCCCTCCGCCCGGGCTGCGGCCGCAGGCCGGGCAGCACGGCGACGACCAGCACCGAGAGCAGCGCGCTGAAGAGCAGCGAGCGGCGCCCGCCCAGCAGGTCCAGCACCACGAAGCCGCTGAGCAGCGAGCCGAGCACGGTCCCCAGCGTGTTCACCGCGGTGAGCCGGCCGACCGAGGCCCCGACGTTGTGGCTGCGCCGCTCCACCTCGAACAGCAGCACCGGGAAGGTGAGGCCCGCGGCGATGGCGGCGGGGAGGATGAGCAGGCAGCTCGCCAGGAAGCGCACCACCTCGCGCGCCAGGAAGGACTCGGCGACGAACTCCAGCCGGGTGAAGAGCTCGGGGATGCGGTCCCACAGCGGCAGCCCCGCGAGGGTGGCCAGCGCCAGGCCGAGCTGGGAGATCAGCAGCATCCGCACCGGGTCGCCGCCGTGCGAGAGGTAGCGCTGCGCCCAGATGCCGGAGAGCGACATCCCCAGCAGCGTGGTGAACAGCATGATGGCGTAGGCGTAGACCGAGGTCCCCACCACCAGCCCCAGCAGGTGGTACCAGTACACCTCGTTGGAGAAGGTGACGAACCCGCTGAAGAGCGCGAGGAAGAGCAGCCGGCGGCCCACGTCCGCGTGCCCCTGCGGAAGGACGGCGGCGGGCGCCTCGTGGCTGGCCGGCCCGAGCCGCGAGGCGACCAGCGTCGCCAGGAAGACCCCCACGTTGGTCGCGAACACCACGCGCAGCACGAACGGCAGGCTGCCCAGGGGGAGCAGCACGTAGGAGGAGAGCAGCGTCCCCAGCGCCGCGCCGAGGACGTTCAGCGCGTAGAGCAGGTTCACCGAGCTCTTCAGGCCGCGCCGCTTCAGGCCCTCGATGAGCACCGGCAGGGTCCCTCCCATGAGCGTCGCGGGGACCCCGACCAGGACCACCGCCGAGACGAAGCGGATGAGGGTCAGCCACCGCAGCGAGAGCTGGAAGTCCCGCGCCAGCGGCGTGTAGAGGTGCTCCACGAACCCGGCGATGCCCAGGAACCCGAGGGCGTAGAGCCCGATGCACGCCTCCAGCGCGCCGTACCAGAGCAGGTGCCGCTTCATGCGCGTGGAGGCGAACCTGCCGATGAGGAACGCCCCGGCGGCGAGCCCGGACATGAACGCGGCCAGCACCGTCGCCGCGGCGTAGGTGCTCACCCCGAAGATGAAGCTGAAGTACTTGTTGAAGACGGTCTGCAGGGCGAGCGCGCTGAAGCCCGACCCCACGAACATCAGCGCCGCCGCCGCGAGGAGCAGCCGCTGTCTACTGGGCGTCGTCATCTTGGATGTATCCCCACTGCTTCATCGCAGCGCGCACTTCCTTGGAGAGCTCGGAGCGCTTGCCCGCCTTCGCCGCTCCGGTCGTGAGACGGTCGCCGACCAGGTAGTAGCGGACCTTCGGATGCAGGACGCGAACCACCGGGGCCTCTCCGACGCCGACCACGTTGCCGGCGAGGTGGGCCATCGACCACAGGCCGCTCGTGGCGAGGTCCAGCCGTCCCCCGCTGCTCCGACGGACGAACCCGATCTGGACCTCGGCGCACTTGTCCGGCGAGACCACCACGAGATGCTTCTCCGCGTCCCCGAGCACCGCGGGCACGAACACCCGCAGGCTAGTGAACCAGCGGGTCGGGTCGACCTCCAGCCTCGTGGGAGCGGGCGCCCCGCTCTCGAGCAGCGCCGGGGGCAGCTCGATCGTCACCGGGCACGCGGCGCTGCCGTGGAACACCGACACCTCCAGCTCGCGATAGCCGCCGAAGTCGTGCGCGGTCAGCACCTGGTAGAGGCTGCGCTTGAGATCCGCAGTCCCCGGCAGCTCCGGCGGATAGTAGAAGTCAACGACCCTCGCCGCCGAGCACGAGGCTTCGAAGCGGACGTGCGTCCCCGCGACCCGGATGGATCCCCGACTGCCGTGGGAGACGGTGATCAGTGGGTCGTCCGCCTTCACCGAGGTCAGCTCGCGTCCCTGGAACCCGCGCAGGTCCAGGTCGGGGTTGTGGTGTTTGAGCACCGAGTAGGCCCAGTCGAGGAGCGAGGCCTCGACTCCCAGCTCTCCGGGGTCGTAGCCATGGACCCGCATCGCCGCGGGGATGCGGACCTCCTCGGGCTCGAGGTGCCAGTTCGAGGGTGCCTCCTTCGGCGGGCATTCCCCCCACAGCGGCAGGGGGTGCTCGAGGGTCCGGAAATTCAGGCCGTGGTCGGAGAAGAAGAACAGGTCCGAGGACCGGACCAGCGGCGCGTCCAGAAAAGTCTCGAGCGCGAGGTCCGTATACGACATCGATCGCGCCTGCTGCTCCAGCCAGTGCTGCGACCACCTCTCGCCACGCGGGAGGAGGTTGTTGGGCATGTCCACCCGGACGCGCGGAGCGGGTCCCGCGTAGTGGGTCGCGTCGAGCCAGGTGAAGAGGAAGACGTCGTGGTCGGGATGGCGCTGGAGCCAGTCGAGCATCATCCCCGCGAGGATCTCGACGTGCGCCTCGTTCACCGGCGTGCCGGTGGCGTTGAGGTTGAAGAGGTAGCGGAACCCGGACGGCTGCCAAGCCGTGCTGAGCAACAGATTGGAGTTGAGGCTCAGGACCTCGTAGCCGGCCTCGAGGAACGCAGGAACCAGGCCGGCGCCCTGCGCCGAGGACTCGAGTAGGGGAGCCTCCCGCAGCTGGTACCGCATGCGGGTGAGGATGGTGGTGGTGTCGTAGGTGTTGGTGCTCACCGTCACGGCGCGAGTCGACAACCTCGCGCCGGGGCGGGCGAAGTAGTCCTGCAGGAAGGGCATGAATCGCCGTCCCTCCTCGAACCAGTCCGCGGAGAGGGAATCCGAGGGGATCCAGATGAGCCGCTTCGGCGCCTCATCCGAGCGCTTGCGCCACACCTTCGGATTCAGGAGCACGACCTTTCCCGCCGTGCACCCGCGCTGGACCGTGGCCTTCAGGCCGACCATGCCGCCGGCAACCGGGAACCGGACCTCCGGAGTCAGGTAGTCGTAATGCGCCTTGAGCTCCGCCTCGGGCAGCGTCGAGGGCTCGATGGAGCGCAGTGGGAGCGTCATCGACTTCCGGGCCGGCGCCCCGCCGGTGACCTCGAGCGCGACCTCGCACCCTGCCGCATCCTTGGGGAGCTTGCCCGCGGTCAGGTAGCCGACGTTGAGGTCCAACTCGCGGGGGCCCGGCTCGCTGCCCAGCGCCGCCTCGAAGACCACGGTCTGTCTGCCAGGTGGAAGCTCGACGCCGAGCCCCTCGAAGTGGCTCAGGTTCGACTCAGCGTGCAGCACCACCAGCGGCTTGAAGTCCATCTGGAACGGCCGCGTGTCGAGCGGGCGCAACTCGACGCTCCAGCGGGCGTGCGCCGGTGTGGCCGTAAGGAGAATGGCGAAGCTAAGGAAGCAGAGCGGGCGCGACATCGGGATAGAACCTGTGCAGGTACTGCCGGGCGACTGCCGGGAACTCGGACTGGGTGGTGCGCTTTCCGTCGACCAGGGCGATCACCTCCGTCGCGGTCGGCTCCAGCGACCACTCCCGCCCGTCGACGATCCACAGCCGGTGCTTGGCGAACTCGATGGTGGAGAGGAAGTCGCGGTCGAGCTCGATGTCCGCGTCCCGGTCCTTCACCGTGAGGATGCCGGAGAGCTCCGGGTACTTGACGCGATTCCTGGGGAGCCCGCCGGTGTTGGCGAGCCACATGTCCGTCTCCAGGTAGATGACGTCGGGAGGCAGCGCCGGCGGCACGTCGTACACGAGCTGGTTCACCTTGGCGAGCAGCGGGGCGAGCCGGGTGGACTGGATGCGCCCCGGCAGGGACGCAAACGTCTCGCGGCCACGCCCCAGCACGACCCAGGGCACGACCACGCCCTCCCAACTGCCCAGCCGGTCCCCGTGGCCCAGCACCCCTTCCTGGTCGTAGAGCGTCTCCCCGTGGTCTCCGGAAACGACCACCGTCGAATGCTCAAGCTGCTGCGTGGCCTCGAGGTGCGCGAGCAGGCGACCGTAGGCCGCGTCGGTGGAGAGCAGGCTGGTGTCGTAGAGGTCGCGGATGTGCTGCCGCTCGGCATCGGTCTTGGGCACCGAGACGGTGTCGTCCTTGCCGAACTGGAAGCGCCCCGCGTAGCCAGCCCCCTTCTCGAGGTAGTACGGCCAGCTCTGGGCATACGGAAAGTGGGGCTGGTCTGCGAACACCAACGCGAAGACCGGGCGGTCCCCGCACGCCGCGACGTGGTCCTCGAAGCGACGCAGCAACTGCAGCGGCGCGGCGAAGGTGGGCAGCCCCTCCACCAGCCGCCGCATCGTCCTGCCCATCCGCGCGCGCATGAACACCCACGACTCGGAGGCGAGGAAGAACGCGTCGTTGCTGAGCACCGCCTGCAGCGAGATCTCCTTGAAGCGCACGCGCGGGACGTCCACCGTCTCGAAACCGAACTCGTACTTGGAGAGCATCTCCGCCGGGTACTCGCCGACGGCCACCGTGCAGTAGCCCGCATTCCGGTAGGCATTGACCACCGTGGGGGCCTGCTTGAAGGTCGGCTCGTTGCTGAACATCGTGGTGACGCCCGTCTCGGCCGGGAGGCGACCCGTGAGCAGCGAGACGACGGCCGGCGTGGTGCGCGCCACGGGAGGCACGACCTGCGGGACCACCACCGCGCCCTGCCGCGTCGCGACGGGGTGGATGGCGGGGAGATGCTGGGCGGTGAAGCGATCCGAGCGCAGCGAGTCCGCGAGCAGCACCACCACGCTGCCGGGTTTGAGCATCAGGCGGGGGCTGTAGCGCTCGACCCCCACCAGGACACCCACCACCAGGGCGTAGAACGCGATCGCCCCGACAGCCAGGCGCGGACCCGAAAGGCGCCAGATGGCCGCCACCACCACCAGCAGCCCGAGCCCAAGCCACGCCGGCCCGGACCGCGAGCAGACCAGGCGCATGCCCGCGGAGGTGACGGAGGAGCCGTCGCCGTACAGCACCGGCGCGAGCAGCGTGGGCGACCGCAAGGCGGCGAGGGCGACCCACCCGACGTAGGCGATCACGAACGCTCCCGCCATCCATACCCAGCCGACCCTTCCCCAGCGCGAGCGGAAGCCCACGTACGCGATGCCCAGCGGGAGGGTCCAGAGGAGGAGGACCAAGGAGTCCAGGAGCCAAAGACGCTCGAAGAGGATCCGTAGGTCGCCCGCGTACATCTGCAGGGCGGCGCGCATCGAGCTGGTGTCGCTGCCTCCCTGGTACGCGAACGAGCCGAAGAGGACCAGGTAGACAAGGGCGCCCAGTTGGAACGCGCCGACGCCTCCGAACCAGAGCAATGCCCGTTTGATCAAGTTGGTTCCTACACAGAGGTGCCGGCCAGACTGGGGACGGCAAGATACACGCCCGACGATGAGCGGAACACCATGGCGAGAGGTCCGGGTCAGCCGCGACAGGCAGCGAAGAACGCCTGCTCGTAGCCCCGAGCCATCCGGGCCAGCGCTGCCTGCGCCCGGATGGCCGGTGC
>CAZAIE010000279.1:0-8076 GCA_964485035.1 uncultured Myxococcaceae bacterium
ACCTCGAGGTGCTTGAAGCGGCAGGTGGCCTCGAGGCAGGCGAGCGCGACCTTGCCCTGGAGGTCCTTCAGGTCCACGCGGCTGCGGAAGATGCGCGGGAGTGGCTCCTCGGGCCCGGCGAAGACCTCTATCTCCCGCGGGTTCAGCGCCAGGATCTTCACCCGGAGCAGCTTGCCGACCACCGGCGCCGAGGGCAGGTCGTCCCCGGCGGCGAGCGACCGCGACTCCTCGAAGGTCTCGCCCTCGGGGGGCCTCACGGTGAGCGTGTAGCCCGCGCCGGGGCCATAGCGCGCCTTCAGCCCCACCCTGCCGTCGCCCTCGCCCTTGAGCATCACCTCGACCTGGGGCGCCTCGACGGGGACGTAGCCGGTGGGAGCCTCGGTGGCGACGTCGAACGAAGCCTCCACCGCGAGGCCCGCGGCGAGCAGCGGCGCGGCCTCGAGGATGGCCAACGGCTTGGGCCGCCCCGAGGTCCCGGGGCCGAAGACCCGGGCGACCAGCTCCCCGTTCTCGGTCCGCCACTCGCCGGTCCCCGCCTGCAGCGCGCCGCCGCCGGGAGCGAAGAGCACCTCCAGCTCCTGGTAGTCGACGCCGCGCCCCTTCTGCAGCGTGACCGGCACCGGGGCGTTGGTGTCCTGCGGCATGGCCACCACCGGCGCCGGCTCGGGCCTCGGGCGCCGCGGCCGGCGGTTGAGCTGGGTGCCCACCACCAGACCGCCCACCGCGAGCAGCGCGCCCACCACCATGAAGCGGGCGACGCGATGGCGCGAGGTCGGGGCGAGCGCCCCCTCCGGCACGGTCGCGGGCAGGGTCGCGCGGACCGCGGGGACGACCTCGGTCCGGGGCTGACTTGCGGACGCTCCCAGCACCGCCTCGAGCTCCACGGTCAGCTCGTGGGCGCCGGGGTAGCGGGCCTCGGGCTCGGTCTCCAGCGCCTTGGAGACGATCTTGTCGAGCCGGGTGTCGACGCCCGGGACCTTCTCCGAGGGCAGCTTGAAGCGCCCTTGCGGCACGTCTCCGGTGAGCAGCTCGTAGAGCATCACCCCCAGCGAGTAGACGTCGGCGCGCTCGTCCACGCTGCGCGCGTCGCGCCGCTGCTCGGGGGCCATGTAGTGCAGCGTGCCCATGGCCGTAGCGGCGCGAGTGAGGTTCAGGGCCGAATCGCCGCGGCGCATGCCCGCGAGGCCGAAGTCCACCACCTTCGGGTTCCCGGCCGGGTCCACCAGGATGTTCTCGGGCTTCAGGTCGCGGTGGATGACGCCACGGCCGTGTGCATACTCGATGGCGTGGCCGATCTGCGCGACCAGCCTCAGGCGCGTGGGGAGGTCCAGCGCCTTCGCCTCCATCAGCTCGCGCAGGCTCCGGCCCTCGCAGAACTCCATGGCGAAGAAGAAGGTCCGCGTCGCGACGTCCCCTCCCCGCTCGATGATCTGCACGATGTTCGGGTGGGAGAGCGTGGCCAGCGCGGTGGCCTCCTTCTCGAACCGCTGCACGAACTCCGCGTCCTGTGCCAGCTCGGGGGAGAGGACCTTGATGGCCACGGTCCTGCCCAGCGACGCCTGGCGGGCCTTCCACACCTCGCCCATCCCGCCCCGGCCAAGCAGCTCCAGGAGCTCGTACCCGGGGATCTCCGGGTTCTTCGAGACCACGGTCGCCGCGAGCGTCACCGGGGCCGTGGGGCGGTCGTTGCGGGTGGGGTCGCGGGCGCCCGCGGGAGGGGCCGCGGGCCCCGGGAGCGTCGCCGCCGCGGGCTCGATGGACGGCCGCAGCGCGGTGGGGTCCGAACCCCGGCTCAACCGGCTGCTGGGCGGAACCGAGGCCCTCACGTCGGCGCGGACCACCTCGAACGGCAGGCTGCAGGAAGTGCAGCGGACACGCTGGCCCGAGACGTAGACCGAGACGTCGGTCTCGCGTCCACAGTTGGGGCACTTCTGGCGTCTCGCGGCCTCGGCCAAGGTCCCCTCCCAAAAAGCGAGCGAGAGCCTAGCGGAACGGCCCCTTGGATTCCAAGCACGGCGTGACGCGAACGCCCCAGCGATTTCCGGCACTTGCCGGGGACCGTGGCGACTAGTGCGCGCGGGTGTGCTGGGTGGTCCCCAGCACGCGGAACACTGGGATGGGCGCTTCCTTGCCCTTGACCTTGGCGGGAGGCATCGCCTCGACCTCGAACTCGTCACCGCCCTTGCGCAGGGTGGACGCGCTGATGACGATCTGGTCTTCGCGAGCGAGGCCACAGAGGCGCGAGCCGGTGTTCACCGCGTCGCCGATGGCGGTGTACTCCAGGCGCTTCGACGACCCCATGTTGCCCACCACCGCGAGGCCGGTGTTGATGCCGATGCCCATGTGGACCGGGTGCTTGCCCTGGGCCGCGCGCTCCTGGTTGAAGAGCTTCACCCGTTCGATCATGCCCACCGCGCAGTGCAGGGCGCGGGAGGCGTCGTCCTCGCGGGCCACCGGCGCGCCCCAGAGGGCCATGATGCAGTCGCCGATGAACTTGTCGAGGACGCCGCCGTTGGCGAACACCTCGTCCACCATCTCCTCGAAGTACTCGTTGAGGAGGGTGACCACCTCCTGCGGCTGGGACTTCTCGGTCATGCTGGTGAAGCCGCGGATGTCCGCGAACAGCACGGTGATCTCGATGAGCTGGCCGCCCTTCTGCAGCACCAGCTCGCCCTTCTGTGCCTGCTCCACCAGCGCGGGCGAGAGGAAGCGGGACAGGTGCGCGCGGGTCTCGGCCTCCTGCTCGATCTGCCTGGCCAACTCCGCGTTCTCGATGGCGCCGGCGGCCTGGGTGGCGATGCCGGCGAGGAGCCGCAGGTCCTTCTCGGTGAACGCCCCCGCGCGCTTGCGGGTGTCGAGGTAGAGCACGCCGCGCAGCTCGCCCGAGGACATCAGCGGGACGGCCATCGCCGAGCGGATGCCCTGGGCCACGATGGACTGGGCGGCGCTGAAGCGGGCGTCGACGATGGCGTCCTGGGTGAGCACGCCCTCGTGGGTCTTCACCACCTGCTCGAGCAGCGTCTGCGAGACCATCACCTCTTCCTCCTCGCGGCGCTTCACCGGCGCGGGGGTGAGCTGCTGGGTCTCGGGGTCGAACAGGAGGATCACGCCGTTGTCGGCGTTGAGCAGGTCGAAGGCGATCTCGAGGATCTTCCCGTAGAGCGTGTTCAGGTCGCGCTCGAGGCCGACCTGGCGGTGGAACTCGTTGGCGATGCGCAGCTTCTCGTAGTCGCGGCGCAGGTCGGTGATGTCCTTCACCTCGCGCTCGGGCCGGAAGCCCAGCTGCGACTGGCGGGGGTCGTCGGCGCGGACGCTGGCGAGGACCTGGGGCGCCACCGCCTGGATCATGGTGACGCCGGGAGCAGGCGAGGCTCCTGCGGTGGCGGGCCCGGCGCGGAAGGTGAGCGTGGTGGAGCCGAGTTGGACCTGGTCGCCCTCCTTCAGCTTGAAGCGGGTGATGCGCCGGCCGTTGACCTGCGTGCCGTTGGAAGAGTTGAGGTCCTGGATCCAGAAGTCCTCGCCGGTCCGGGCGATCTCCGCGTGTTCCTTGGAGATCTCGCGGTCGGCCAGCTTCAGGTGGTTGATGGGGTGGCGCCCGATCCGGGTGCGCTCCAGCAGCTTGAACTCGCTGGTCGTGCCCTCGGCGGTCTGGATGATGAGCCTGGCCTCCACCTGCCCCGGCCCGGTGGCCAGCCCCGCGGGGATGCGCTTGGCGCAGAAGGGACAGATGGCCGGCAGCGGCGGACCCGGCAAGGAGGCTCGGCAGAAGGGGCAGACGCTGGGCATCGTAACGGTGAGTCCCCGGCCTTGGGGGATTCCCCCGAGGCCGTTGAAAAGGAGGCGCGACTCTACCATGCGGTTTTTCGCCGGAGCAATCGGGCCTTACGCCCCCGTTCCCAGCGGCCTCGCACTTGCCAACCCTGCGCCCGGGCGGCGATTCTTGGCGCCCCTCGCGCCGGCGGAGAGCCCATGCTCCAGGCATTCAAAGACCTCAACCGGCTCCGCGAGATCGCGGTGCTGGCCATCCGCCACGGCTTCGGCGAGATGCTGGACCGCACCCGGCTCTGGGACGTGCTGGGCCGCCGCGAGAAGGTGGAGGTCCGGCCCGAGACCAAGCGCGAGACCACCGCCCGGCGCTTCCGCCTGCTCCTGGCCGACCTCGGCCCCACCTTCATCAAGCTGGGCCAGGTGCTCTCCACCCGGCCCGACGTGCTCCCCGCCGAGTACATCCAGGAGCTCTCCGCGCTGCAGGACGCGGTGCCACCCGAGCCGATGTCCCACGTGGTGAAGCAGCTCGAGGAGTCGTTCGGCAAGCCGGTGGACCAGCTCTTCCGCTCGCTCGAGGAGAAGCCGCTCGCCAGCGCCTCCATCGCCCAGGTGCACCGCGCGGTGACCCTGGACGGCCAGGAGGTGGTGGTCAAGGTCCAGCGGCCGGGCATCGCCGCGCGCATCCGCGCCGACCTCGACCTGCTCTACTACGCCGCCCGCATCCTCGAGGCGGTGGTGGAGGAGACCGGCGTCTACACCCCGGTGGGAGTCGTCGAGGAGTTCGACGCCGCCATCCACGAGGAGCTCGACTTCCTCAACGAGGCCAGCAACATCCGCGAGTTCCTGCGCCACCAGGAGGGCCGCGACTACGTCGTCGTCCCCAAGACCTTCGACGAGCTCTGCAGCAAGACCGTGCTCACGATGGAGTTCATCCGCGGCGAGAAGATCCGCTCCATCGACCTGGAGAAGCACGACCGCAAGCTGCTGGCCGAGCGCATCGTGGAGACGGCCTTCCGCCAGCTCTTCGAGGACGGCATCTTCCACGGCGACCCGCACCCCGGCAACGTGCTGGTCCTCCCCGGCGAGAAGCTGGGCATCCTCGACCTGGGGGTCATCGGCCGCGTCTCCAAGCAGATGCAGGAGTCGCTGGTGATGCTGGTGATGGCGGTGGCGGTGAAGGACGCCGACACCGTGGCCCGGCTCATCTACCGGGTCGCCACGCCCGACAAGCGGACCAACCTCACCGCCTTCCGGCAGGACATCCAGCAGGTGCTGGACGCCTACCTGGTGCAGAAGACGACGCTGGGCGAGCTGGAGGTGAAGACCGTCGTCCCCGAGCTGCTGAACCTCGCGGTGAAGTACCACGTGCGCGTCCCCAAGGAGTACGCGCTGCTCTCGCGGTCGCTGGTGCTGGTCGAGGGCATCGTGCGCTGGCTCTACCCCGAGCTGAACATCGGCCAGGCGGTCATCCCCTACGCCAAGGAGCTGATGTTCGGGCGCTACGAGACCATGGGCTGGGGCACCTTCGGGATGAAGGCGTTCCTGCGCTTCCAGACCTTCGCCACCGACGTGCCCATGCAGCTCTCGCAGGTGCTGCTCGACCTGGAGGGCGGCAAGTTCAAGGTGAACGTCGCCAACGAGGACCAGGCCCGGCTCAACTCCAACGTCAAGGCGCTGGGGCTCATCACCTTCATGGGCCTGCTCTGCTGCGGCCTCATCGTGGGCATCTTCCTGTCCTTCGGCCGGCTGGACTACCCGGTGCGCGGCATCCCGGTGCTGGGTGGCCACGGGGTCTTGCTGGTGGCCTTCATGACCGGGGCGGTGCTCACCTGGGCGCTGCTCGCCGGCCGGGTCCGCAAGATCAGCATCGCGCGCTGGTTCAAGAAGAAGCCTTGAGCCTCCAGGCCGAAGACCTGACCGTGGCCTTCCAGGGCCGCGCCGTGCTGGGCCCGCTCACCGGCGACTTCGGCGCCGGCGTGCTCTTCGTGCTCGGCCCCGCGCAGTCGGGGAAGACCACCCTGCTCAAGGCGCTGTGCGGCCTCGTGGCCCCCGCCGCCGGGCGCGTCCGGCTCGACGGAGTGGACCTCGCGCAAGGACCGGAGGAGGCCGCGGCGGCGCGGGCGCAGGTGGGCATGGTCTTCCAGACCGACGCGCTCTTCGACTCGCTCGACGCGCTCGCGAACGTCGCGCTGCCGCTCTTGCGGCGCGGGGTCCCGCGCGCCGAGGCGCGCGAGCGGGCGCAGGAGGCGCTGGTCCAGGTCGGCCTCGGGGCGCACGCCCGGGACCTGCCCGAGCGGCTCAGCGGCGGGATGCGCAAGCGGCTGGGGCTGGCCCGGGCGATCGTGGCGCGGCCGCGCTACCTGTTCGCCGACGACCCCTTCGCGGGGCTCGACCCGGGCACGGTGGAGAAGGTGCGCGAGCTGATGCTGGACCTCTGGGGCGAGCGCGGCGGGCTGCTCCTGGCCACCGCCGACCCCACCCCGCTCTGGGCCGTCCCCGGCGCCGAGGCGCTGGTGCTGCAGGACGGCCGGTCCCTCGCGCGCGGGCCGGTCGCCGAGCTGCGCCAGAGGCCCGAGGTGGCGGCGGTGCTCGGGGAGGCCGCGTGATCGGCGCCCCGCTGCGACTGCTCGGCCGACACGCGAGGACCCTGGCCCGCGAGCTGGGCGGCACCGCGCTGGTGGCCGCGCGCACGATCGCGGCCCTGCCCCGACTCGACCGGCGCGAGTTCCTCCGCTCGCTGGTGCGCTTCGGCTACGACTCGCTCCCCCTGGGCCTGGTCATCTCGATCTTCACTGGCGGCATTCTGGTCCTGGTGGCCGACCTCAACGTGGCCCGTTTCGGGGCCCGGGCGCTGGTGGGCTGGGCGGCCGGGTACACCGTGCTGCGCGAGTTCGGGCCGCTGTTCGTGGCCCTGGTGATGACCGGGCGGGTGGGCGCGCGCAACGCGGCGGAGCTGGCCTCGCTCTCCATCGGCGGCCAGCTCGAGGGCCTGCGCGGCGTGGGCGTGGACCCGTTCGCGCTGCTGGTGGCGCCGCGGCTGCTCGCCAGCACCCTGGGCGTGGGGCTCCTGGGCGCCATCTGCTCGCTGGCGGCAGTCGGGTTCGGGGCGGTGTTCGGCCAGCTCATGATCGCCGTGCCCATCGACCAGTTCTTCCGCAGCTTCGAGGAGCTGCTGGGCTGGCGGGACCTCGTCGCCGCGCTGGTGAAGACCCTGGCCTTCGGCACCACCATCGCCCTGGTCTCCACCCGCTGTGGGCTCTCCGCCCGAGGCGGGGCGCAGGCGGTGGGGCGCGCCGCGGCGCAGGCGGTGGTGGTGAGCTCGGCGGTGCTCACTGGCCTCGACTGGCTGCTCACCCTGGGCATCGAGAGGACGCTCGGGTGAGGCGCGCGCTGCGGGCGATGTGGCGGGAGGTCCGCCCCGGGCTCGGGCGGCGCATGCCGCAGGGCGAGGTGCTGCGCCAGGTCTTCGAGGTGGGCAACCGGTCGCTCTTGCTGGTGCTGGGCGGGATGCTCTTCTTCGGGGCGGTGATGATCACCCACGGGGCCTCGCAGGCGCGGCGCGTGGTGGGCGACCTCGCGGTGGTGGGCCCGCCGTACTTCGAGCTGATGATCCGCGAGCTGGGGCCGCCGTTCGCCGGGCTGCTGGCGGCGGTGCGCGTGGGCGCCGCGCTCTCGGCGGAGCTGGCGGCGATGAAGGTGACCGAGCAGGTGGACGCCCTGCGCATGTCCGCCGGCGACCCCATCTCCGACCTCTTGCTCCCCCGGCTCGTGGGCGGAGCCATCGCCATCCCCTGCCTGGTCATCAGCGGGACGGTGGCGGCCTGCCTCTCCTCGGCGGCGGCGGCGACGCTGCTCTACGGAGCCGACGGCGGCGCGTTCCTCGACGCCTCGCTGGTCACGCGCGGCGACCTCGCGGCCTTCGCGCTGAAGGCGGTCTCGGTGGGCATCTCCATCCCGGTCGCGGCGTGCGCGGCGGGCCTGCGCGCGGGGACCGGCGCGGCGGCGGTGGGCGAGGCGACCACGCGCGGGGTGGTATGGGCGAGCGTGAGCGTGCTGGTGCTCGACTGGGTCCTGGCCGGGGCCCTCTACGCGGCGGGGTGGTGATGATCCGCCTGGTGGGCGTGCACAAGCGGTACTCGGGCCGGGCGGTCCTCGCCGGGGTGGACCTCGAGATCCCCGCGGGCGGCGTGACCTGCGTGGTGGGGCGCAGCGGCGCCGGCAAGAGCGTCCTCTCGCGATGCTGCGTGGGGCTGGTGCGGGTGGACGCGGGCGAGGTCCACGTCGGCGCCGAGCCCTGCACCACGTAGG
>CAZAIE010000280.1:0-8062 GCA_964485035.1 uncultured Myxococcaceae bacterium
GGGGATGCTCGCCGAGGGCGTGGTGGGGATGGGGCGGCTCGCCGAGCCCCCGGACATCGTGGAGGCGGCGGAGGCGGCGCTGACCCGGCGCGACCTCTCTGGCTGGAGCGTGGTGGTCACCGCCGGCCCCACCCGCGAGCACCTGGACCCGGTCCGCTTCCTCTCCAACCCGTCCTCGGGCCGCATGGGCTACGCCATCGCCTTCGCGGCGGCCCAGCGCGGAGCGCGCGTGACGCTGGTGAGCGGCCCCTGCGAGCTCAAGGCCCCCGCGGGCGTCGAGCGGGTGCTGGTCACGAGCGCCGAGGAGATGGCCGCGGCCACGCTGCCCGCAGCCACCGGCTGCCAGCTCTTCGTGGCCGCCGCGGCGGTCGCGGACCAGCGGCCAGAGCGCTGCGAGCCGCAGAAGGTGAAGAAGCAGGAGGGCCCCGAGACGCTGGTGCTGGTGCGCACCCCGGACATCCTCGCCCAGGCTGCGGCGGCGGTCTCTGGGCCTCGCAGGCCGCTGCTGGTGGGCTTCGCCGCCGAGACCGAGCGGGTGGTCGAGCACGCCCGCGAGAAGCTCGCGCGCAAGCGGGTGGATCTCGTCGCCGCCAACGACGTGACCGAGGCGGGGAGCGGCTTCGCCGGCGCGACCAACCGGCTCACGCTCGTCGATCGCGGAGGAGGGACTCGCGAGCTGCCTTGCCTGTCCAAGGACGAGGCCGCGCACGCGCTCCTGGACCGCGCCGTGGAGCTGCGGCGGGAGCTGGGCCTCGGATGAGCCCGGCAGGCTGGCAGGCGCTCGAGCCCGAGGTGGCGCGTGGGGTGGAGGAGGTGGCGGCGCTCGGCCCCGCCGGGGTCGCCGCCTTCGATGCGGACGGGACGATCTGGCGCGGCGACCTGGGCGAGGACTTCCTGCGCGACCTCTTCCATCGCGGCCGGCTGCTGGATCCGCCGCCGGGAGACGCCTTCGACCACTACGAGCGCCTGTTCCAGTCGAGCCCCGCCGACGCCTTCGCGTTCTGCGTGGCGGTGATGCGGGGCCTGCCGGTCTCGGACGTGGAGCGCTTCACCGACGAGTTCTGGGACGAATGGGCGTCCGGCCGCGTCTTCCCGGGCATGCGCGCCGTCCTGGACCATCTCCTCGCCGGAGGGACCCGCATCCTGCTGGTGAGCGCAAGTCCGGCGGTGAGCATCCGCCGCGCGGCGCTGAAGCTGGGGCTTCCGGAGGACTCCGTGCTCGGCGTGGAGGGGCGGGTCACCGGCGGGTCAGATCCCCGGCTGACGGGCGAAGTCATCCTCCCCATCACCTGCGCGGAGGGGAAGGTGGAGGCGCTCCGGAGGCGTCTCGGAGACCGGCCCGTGTCCATCGCCTTCGGGAATAGCCTGCTGGATGAGGCAATGTTGACCCATGCCCAGCGCGCGGTCATGGTGGCGCCCGCTGCGAAGCGCAGGCAGCCCATCGGAGCGGATCACGGACCGGCCATTGCCCTGGCCATCACCAAGGGCTGGGTGGTTCATCGACCGATCGTTGGCCACGTAACAGCCTGATTCTCTAGATGAAAATGGCGTGTCTGTCGCGCATGTGCCCCAGGTCTGCCCCAAAGGCGACGGTTGCAAGGCACCGTGAGATGGTGTACAAGCTACCCCTTTTTTCCGACAGGAGGACGGGGGTGAGGGTGCTTCAACCGTGCGGCTCCAGCCAGTCTGGAACGGTGTCGGCGGTTGGGCTCTCTCTCGTGCTCAGGTCGGTAAAACGCGAGTCATTGCAAGGGCTTGACTCGTACTCGTAGCTGCTCCGTTGCGGCGCGAGGGCGCGTGGGTTTGCGCGCGCGGGGGTTCACGAACGGGACCGGCGCCGTGGCCGGCCTGGTGTCCTGGAGGAGATATGCAGACGAACGGTTTCACCCTGTGGCTCACCGGCATGCCGGGCTCTGGCAAGTCGACGCTGGCGGCGTACCTGGGCGGGCGCTTCCGGGCCATCGGTCGCAAGACCGAGGTGTTGGACCACGACGAGGTCAACGACGTCCTCAGCAAGGAGCTCGGCTCCTCGAAGGAAGAGCGCCACACCAGCATGGTGCGGCTCGGCTATGTGGCGAAGCTGCTCACCCGCAACGACTGCGTGACCATCGCCGCGGCCATCAGCCCGCACCGTGAGGC
This sequence comes from uncultured Myxococcaceae bacterium, assembly GCA_964485035.1. Classification (GTDB taxonomy): domain Bacteria; phylum Myxococcota; class Myxococcia; order Myxococcales; family UBA5297; genus CAZAIE01. Next base: position 2,140 of record CAZAIE010000280.1, read on the forward strand.
CCGCGACCGGATCCGCAAGGAGATCGGCCGGTTCGTGGAGGTCTTCGTCGACTGCCCCACCGAGACGCTGATCGAGCGGGACACCAAGGGTCTCTACAAGAAGGCCCTGGCGGGCGACCTGCCGAACTTCACCGGCGTCACCGAGCCGTACGACACCCCGCAGCACGCCGAGGTCACCGTCCACACCGACCAGGAGCCGGTCGAGGCGAGCGCCGAGAAGGTGGTCCAGGCACTGGTGAGCATCGGTTACCTCAAGCCCGAGGAGGCCCGCCAGATGGTGGGCAAGCGGCTGCGTCCCATGCCGCTCGCCAAGGGCAAGAAGGGCGCGGCGAAGGCTCCCCCCAAGGCTGCGAAGGCCGCCAAGCCCGCGAAGGCCGCGAAGGCCGCCAAGCCCGCGAAGGCTGCCAAGCCCGCGAAGGTTGCCAAGCCTGCGAAGGCCGCGCCCAAGGCGAAGCCCGCCAAGAAGGCCAAGGGGCGCTAGGAAGCAGACGTTTCGGCAAACTGGGAGGCCGGGACCGGTGCACGGGTCCCGGCCTCCTGCTATCTGCAGGACTCCATGGCACGCGAGGCACGCATGACGGCAGGGGAACTGGAAGCGCTGGTCGAGGGCTCGAAGGAGAAGCTCGCGCAGCTGCGGACTATCCTGAAGGACCTGGGCTCGGCCCTGGTGGCCTTCTCCGGCGGCGTCGACTCGACCTTCCTGCTCAAGGTGGGCGCCGAGGTGCTGGGGGAGCGGTGCGTGGGCCTGGTGGCCCGCAGCGCCTCGATGCCCGATCGCGAGTTCCAGGAGTCGCTCGAGCTGGCCCGGGCCATGGGCGCGCGCCTGGAGGTGGCCGAGTCCCACGAGCTGGACGACCCGCGCTATGCCGCGAACCCGCTGGAGCGCTGCTACTTCTGCAAGCAGGAGCTGTTCGGCATCTGCGAGCGCAAGCGCGCCGAGCTGGGGCTCGCGGCGGTGCTCGACGGCTTCAACGCCGACGACCGCCGCGACTGGCGCCCGGGCCACAAGGCCGGGGAGGAGCAGAAGGTCCGCTCGGTGCTGGCCGAGGCAGGGCTCACCAAGGCCGAGATCCGCGCGTGGTCGCAGAAGTTGGGCCTGCCCACCTGGGACAAGCCGCAGATGGCGTGCCTCTCGAGCCGGCTGCCCTACGGGACCGAGGTGACGCTCCAGCGGCTCCTGCAGGTCGGCGGGGCGGAGCAGGACCTGTGGGAGATGGGGCTGCGCCAGTACCGGGTGCGCTACCACGGCGAGGTGGCCCGCCTGGAGGTGGACGCAGAGGAGTACGGCAAGCTGCTCGACCCGGCCTTCCGCGAGCGCGCCTCGGCGGCGCTCAAGCGGCGCGGCTTCAAGTTCGTGGCCCTCGACCTCGAGCCCTTCCGCTCCGGGCGGATGAACGAAGCGGTGGGCCTGCCCAAGCGCGGGGAGTAGCGACTACCAGACGCCCAGCGCCCGCGCGTCCCGCGGGTCGAAGTTGTGGACGCGCAGGGCGTCGCGCAGCTCCTGCTCGGCGGCGCGCAGCTCGCGCTCCGCCAGGTCCCAGGCCTCCTTGCGGAAGCGCATCTCGTTCTTGTCCCCGGCCTCGCGGGCGGCGAGGAACTCGCGGTGGGCGTCGTCCGCCTCCGAGACCTTGGCCCGCTTCTTCGCCAGCGCGCGCGAGAACATCACGTCCGTCCTGAGCTCGGTGACCTTGCCGCGCGCCTCGTCGCGGCGGGCGCGGGTGGCGTCGTCGATCTGGCTGGGCTGGGCCTCGAACCCGGCGATGCACTCGTCGAACTCGCGCAGGGCGCGGCTGGCACGGGTGCCGGTGCAGTCCTTGGCGATCTTCTGCCACGCGCCGCGGGCGCGCAGCGCGTAGCCCTCGGAGAGCTCCGAGGGGCGGTCGAGGCAGAAGTGCTTGTTCGCCGCCGCCACCCGCCGCAGGCACTCGCCCTCGCCGCCGGTGGCCGCCGGGGCCTCGTCGCCTCCTCCGCCGGCTCCCTTGCCGGTCGAGGCGCAGGAGGGGAGCAGGGCGAGCGAGAGGGTCAGGGCGAGGAGCGAGCGCATGTCCGCAGTTCCCTTCTTGGAGGCGAAGTGAGAGAAGGAGGGCCCCAACCCTTTCAAATCCCATGGCCAACCTCAAGCTCAGCCTCGTCAAGGACCTCGCCCGGCACCTGCGCGCCGGCCACCCCTGGGTGTTCAAGCAGGCGGTGGCGCAGCTCCCCCGCGTCCCGGCTGGCTCCATCGTCGACATCGTGGACCGGGGGCGCTTCGTCGCCCGCGGCTACTTCGACCCCTTCTCGGCCATCTGCGTGCGGGTGCTCACCCGCGACGAGTCCGAGGTCGTGGACGGCGCCTTCTTCCGCCGCCGCTTCGCCCGGGCGCTGGCGCTGCGCGAGGCGCTCCTCGACCGCCGCGAGACCGACGCCTACCGTCTGGTCCATGGCGAGGCCGACGGTCTGCCCGGCGTCATCGTCGACCTCTACGCCGGCTGGGCGGTGCTCAAGCTCTACTCCGCGGGCCTCACCCCGCACCGCGAGGCCATCCTCGCCGCGCTCCGGTCGGTCGTCCCCGACCTGAAGGGCGTGGTGGGCCGCGACGAGTCGGACAAGGAGGACACCGAGGAGGGCTCGGGCGGCCCCGCGAAGCCGCTCTGGGGCGAGGCCGCACCGGAGCACGTGCTCATCCGCGAGAACGGGGTGAAGTTCCTGGTGGACGTGCACCACGGCCAGAAGACCGGCTTCTTCCTCGACCAGCGCGACAACCGCAGGCTGGTGCGGGACCTGGCGCAGGGCCGCGAGGTGCTCAACTGCTACTCGTACACCGGCGGCTTCTCGGTGAACGCCGCGGTTGGGGGCGCCAAGCAGGTCACCAGCGTGGACCTGGACGCGGACGCCATCGCGCTGTGCCGGCGCAACTTCAAGGAGAACGGGCTCTCGGCCGAGGCCCACGACTTCCTCGCCTCGGACGTGCTCGACGTCCTCAAAGCCTTCGAGGCGCAGGGCCGCCAGTTCGACCTGGTGATCCTCGACCCGCCGGCCTTCGCCAAGTCGCAGAAGGCGGTGGACGCCGCGGTGGCCGGCTACGCCAGCCTCAACCGGACCGCGCTGGCGGTGCTCAAGCCCGGCGGACTCCTCTGCACTGCGAGCTGCACCGCGCGCGTGAGCGCCGAGCAGTTCTTCGACGCGGTGAAGGAGGGTGCGTTCAACGCCGAGGTGGACCTGCAGCTCGTCCACCAGCGGTTCCAGGCCCCGGACCACCCCGTGCTGATGCAGTTCCCGCAGGGGCGGTACCTGAAGTTCTTCATCCTGCGGCGGATCTAGTCTTGGCCGGGTCGGGCGGCTAGGATGCCACCCGGTCGAGGCCGGAAAAAACACACGAAGCGAGGCAGAGCGCATGAAGCGGACTCTCGGTTTGGCGTTGATGGCGGTGCTGATGGTCTCGGGCTGCGGCAGCGAGCCGCTGCTGATCTGGAAGGTCTCCCGGATCCAGGGGAACAAGCCCGCCGAGTGCTACAAGGACAAAGTGATCACCGACCGCAAGAGCACCGAGAGCTCCATCGAGGAGTACGTGGGCGAGTGGGAGATCTACAAGGCGGCGGGCGACACCTACCTGCTGCACCTGGGCGACCTGTCGGGCACCGTGCTCGCCGGGGCCAAGAAGGGCGACGGCTTCACCTTCGACGGCCTGCGGACCGTGAAGGAAGTCACCGCCGGCACCGTCGCTGCGCCCACCACGACCATGTTCACCTCCACCGGTGAGACCGTCACCCTGACCCTGAATGGCGACACCTTCACCGGCACCTGGAAGCACACCACCACCAAGTGGTGCGAGGGCACCTGCCCGAACTCCTTCCCCGTCGACAACCCCAACTGCACCATCGAGGACTCGCTGAAGGGCACGCGCATCCCGGTGCAGACCTATCACGCCGAGTAGTCCGGCCCTCCACACCTCACCTGGCGGCCGGGTGCGAGAGCGCTCGGCCGCTTCTCTATGGTCCTCAACGGACAGTTCCTCGAGCGTCCCACCGTCATCCCCACCGCGGGCGTCTTCCTCGAGGGCCTCGCGCATCGGGGAGAGCTGCGGCCGGCCCTGCTCATCTGCCCGCCGCACCCCTCGCGCGGCTCGAGCATGGACTCGCCGGTCTGCGCCGAACTTGCCTTCGCCGCCAGCCAGCACGGCCACCCCACGCTGCGCTTCAACTACCGCGGGGCGGGGGCCTCGGGAGGTGAGCTCCAAGCTGACCCGCAGGCGAGCGTCGATGATGCCGCCGCGGCCCTGGCCCTGCTCGTCGAGAACGTGGGGCACCGCGAGGTCGTGCTCGGCGGCTACGACTTCGGGGCGCAGGTGGCCGTCGAGCTGGCGAATCGGATCCCCGACGCCTGCCGCGGGGTGCTCTGCATCGCGCCAAGGGGCGAGTATGACTGGGGCCGCCTCGGGCGCCTGCCGGTACCAGGGCTGATCTGCGTCGGCGAGAGGGACCTGCTGGTCGACCAGCGAGCGCTCGCCTCGCACTGCCAGGCCGTGGGCGACGAGCTGGCGCTCATCGAAGAGGCCGACCATGTCTTCACCACTGGGCTGCCGGCCCTGGGCCACGCCGTGGTGCGGTTCCTGGAGTCGAGCCTGGGGCCTGCCCTCGAGCGCTGACTAGGCCCGCGGCATCACCTTGCGGAAGACGCCCACGACCACCCCGAGGAGCGACGCGTCCTTGGCCTGCGACGCCGCCACGTAGATGGGCTCCATGGCCGGGTTGGCCGGCTGCAGCCGCACCCGGTTGCCCTCGGGGAAGAAGCGCTTCACCGTCGCCTCGCCCTCGATCATCGCCACCACGATCTCCCCGGAGCGGGCCCCCTGCTGCCGGCGGACGAAGACCAGGTCCCCGTCGAAGATTCCGTCGCCGATCATCGAGTCGCCCTTCACCTTGAGGGCGAAGACATCCTTGCCCGCGTGAGGGAGCACCCCGGGGTCGATCTGCACGGTGTCGTCCAGGTTCTGCTCGGCGAGCAGCGGCGCGCCTGCGGCCACCCGGCCCACCACGGGGATCTCGATGGCTCGGTGCTTCTGCGCCCCCATTCCCAGGAGCGTGCGGCCGGACGAGGTGGGCACCAGCGAGCGGCTCTTCTGCTCGCCGCGGTTGAGGTAGCCCTTGCGCTCGAGCGCCTTGAGGTGGTCGTTGACGCCATTGGTGCTGCGGATGTTGAACTCCCCACCGATCTCTCGGATGGTCGGCGGGAAGCCCCGCTCCTCCGTCGTCCGCGCGATGAAGCGCAGGATCTCCTTCTGGCGGTCCGTCAGCTCGTCCATGACGCCTCCCAATGGCAGGGAATCTATGCCTGAACGTCCGTGTAGCGCAACCGCGATTGCGCCCCGTCGGGGTTTCTCGAGGCGGTTGCCCTGGTAGCGCCCTCATGCGAGGAATGCGGCGTGGATTCTCGACCGGTGAGCATCGGTGAAGGGTTGCGCCTCGGGTTCAGGTCGGCCTGGCGCGCACCCAATGTCGTGGCGCTCGGCTTCCTCGCCGAGGTCGGCACGGATCTCCTCTCTTTGGGTGTGGGCCTCTCGCTCGCAGCGGTGGCGGCCAACGCCTTCGCGCAAGCCTTGGGCGCCGAGCCGCTCGCGCTCTTCTTCGCCCCGGAGGCGGTTGCAGGCTCCTTCCTCGGTCAGCTGCTCTCGCCAAGCCGAGCCCTCCCCGTCGCCGGGCTGCTGGTGGTGGTGGCCCTGCTCTCCGGCGCGCTGCGGCTGCTCTGGCTGACCGCCGGGGCCCGGACCTTCGCCCTTCGGCTCGCAGGGCAGGAGTCGGGGCGTGGGCTGAGCGGCCTCGTGGCGCTGCCGCGGGCCTTCCCGGTCGCGGCGCTCTTCCTCCCGGTGTGGCTGGCCATCGGCCTGTACAACTGGGCCGCGCTGGGCGCGAGCACGCTGGCCTTCACCGCGGCGCTGGGGCAGGGG
>CAZAIE010000281.1:0-8060 GCA_964485035.1 uncultured Myxococcaceae bacterium
ACCGCGATGGGCTCTACCGGAGGCTCTACCGCGCCCAGCGTCAGGCCGCGCCGATGACACCCCTGGACCAAGGACCCGACAGGCCATGACCCCGTCCCCCTTCGGCCGGACCGGCCTTGCCGTCACCCGCGTCGGGTTTGGCGCCATGCACTTCGATGGCCTCGAGGACGAGGCAGGGGTCGGCCGCTTGCTCGAGTCTGGACAACCTCTCCGAGTCCGAGATCGAGGAGCTTTGGCTCCGTGAGGCAACCCGCCGCGACGCCGAGCTGGACCAGCATCCCTCCCGCGGTCGGCTAGGCAAAGAGGTCTTCCGCTCCGCCCGGGCGAAGCTCAAGTGACGAACTGAACGAGGCTGCTGCCTACTACCACGAAGCGCGACCTGGGCTCGGCGCCGTGTTCCTCGATGCGGTCGAGCGAACCGTCTTGCGCGCCGCAGAAACGCCCAGCGCCCGACATCCCGTCTCGGAGCTCCGCGGCGAGGAACTCCGCGTCCTCGCCGTGGCGACCACCAAGCGCCGACCCTTCTACTGGCGCGGTCGGCGCTGAACCCTCCATTGGCGAGTGCGGCGGGCCGGCCCATCGCCCGCGCAATGAGCGATGGAGCCCTCAGAGTCACCAGAGTGCCCCGCGCTCACGCCTTCGCCGGAGCCTTCCTCAGGCTGATCCACAGGCCGAGTCCGCCGAGGGCGATGAAGAGCACCGCCTGCACCGCGGTCTTGGGCGCGAACGGGGTCGAGGTGACTGCCCAGACCAGGAAGCCGATGCCCAGGGCGCCGAGCAGGCTGTAGACCACGGTCATCACGCCCTTGGCCTTCCGGCGGGTCTCCTCGGTGTCGGTGCCGAACTTGCGCGCGAAGAGCCACAGCCCGGCCGCCGCACACACGTCGAGCAGCGCGAACGCGCCCCAGAACCACATCGCGGTGCTGCCCGCCGACGGCCTGGCCCCCGCCTCCGCGGCGACCGCCAGCGGCTTGAGGACGGCGGAGTAGGCCAGCGAGCCCAGGTTCGAGCCGAGCAGCGCGCCGAACACGCCGTAGAGGAAGGCGTAGCCCATGTACACGGCCTTGCGGTCCGCGGGCGCGACGATGCCGATCAGGCTGTAGTACTTCGGGTGCGCCGTCATCTCACCGATGGAGAACACGGCGACGCCGGCGATGATCACCCAGATGTTCTGCGAGCTCGCGAGGAAGCCGAAGCCGAGGGCGCCGATGGCCATGCCGGCGATCATCACCGGCAGCGCCGCGCGCTTCTCCACGATGCGGCTCACGAAGACCTGCAGCAGGATGATCGTCCCCGCGTTGATCACGGTGACGTGCTCGGAGTCGAACTTGAACTGCCACGCGAACCCGAGCCAGGCGCCCAGTCCGTTCACCGCGGCGTTCACGGGCGCGGTGTCCACGAAGTCGTTGATGTACCAGAGCACGGTGTTGAAGTTCTGGAAGTACAGGATCCAGAAGCCCGAGTAGACGACCACCATGAGCATGAAGCGCGCGTCCCCCAGGACCTCCACCGCTCCCAGGAGCGCGTCCTTGAGGGTCTTGGTGTTCTCGGGGCGCGGCGGGTCGCGGTAGACGAACGCGGCGGGGAGCAGCATCGCGCCGGTGTAGATGGCCGAGGCGAGGAAGACGTAGGTCCAGTTCCGGTCCTTGAGCTCGCTCACCACCAGCGGCGCGATCAGCGCGCCGAGGTTGATCATCCAGTAGTAGATGCCGAAGCCCAGCGCCGAGGTGGTGGCGTCCGTGGTCCGCGCGATGGTCCCGGAGATGATGGGCTTGAAGAGCCCGGCGCCGCAGGCCATGACCAGCAGCGAGAGGAAGACCAGGGCGTAGACGCTGGAGAAGCCCGCGAGGGCGTAGCCGGTGGCGAGCAGGCTGAAGGCCACCATCAACATCCGGCGGTAGCCGTACCGGTCCGCGAGCGCGCCGCCGAGGATGGGGATGACGTACGTCGCGGCGTAGACGATGCCCTGCAGGAACCCGACGGACTGCTCGTCGAACTTCAGGTGGCGCGTGAGGTACACGGCCAGCACGGAGTTCATGCCGTAGTAGGCCGCGCGCTCGAAGAGCTCCATCACGTTCGCGACCCAGAAGGTGCGCGGGAAGGAGCGCCAACTGCCCTGTGCCATGTCGCCTCCAGAAGTTGGACGGTCCGCCACCCTACCAAGGGACCTCGAGGGGCGGTGCTACTCTCTTCGCCATGACCGCCCCCGGCCCCCGGCTCCTGGTCCTCGCCCTCCTGGTCTGTGCCTGCAGTGAGCCGTCGATTGCCCCTCCAGGCCCTGGTCCGCGCGACGCCGCGGGCGCCGGACCGGGGACCGACGCAGCGCAGCCGAAGCCCGACGGGGCGCAGCCCGGCGCCGATGCCTCCCAGCCCGTGGACGCCGCGCCCGACGCTGCAGCGGACGCGTCGACCTGTCCGGAGGCCACCGCCTGCGACGACGGCGATCCCTGCACCACCTCCGACACCTGCCGCGGCGGCGCCTGCACGGGCACTCCGAAGGTCTGCGACGCGCCGCGCGCCTGCCTGGTCCACCCCGGCGCCTGCGATCCCTCGAGCGGCGAGTGCACCTTCACCCCTCGCCCTGCGACCTGGTCCTGCGACGACGGCGACGCGTGCACGCTCGACGACCACTGCGACGGGAAGGGCGCCTGCACCGGGACGCCCAAGGTCTGCGACACGCCCGCGTTCCAGTGCCGCGCCGTGCCCGGGACCTGCTCGTCGGCCACCGGGACCTGCAGCTACGGCCCGGCGACCCAGGGGACCGCCTGCAGCGACGGCGAGGCCTGCACGGAGGGCGACGCCTGCGACGACCGCGGCGTCTGCCAGAGCGGCGCGCCGGCGGCGTGCACCACGCCCCCGGACTCCTGCCACCGCTCCGAGGGGAGCTGCGACTCGGCCGCGGGCTGCGTCTACCCTCCCAAGGCCAGCGGGTCCGGCTGCGACGACGGCAATCCCTGCACGGTCGGGGAGACCTGCTCCGCCGGCGGCGCCTGCGGCGCAGGACAGCCGGTACTGTGCGCCACCCCGCCCTCGGACTGCAGCGCGTCCACGGGCACCTGTGTCGCGGGAAAGGGCTGCGTCTACGACCCGAAGCCCAAGGGAACGGGCTGCACCGACGGCTCGCTCTGCACCACCGGCGACTCCTGCGACGGGAGCGGCAGGTGTCTCGGAACTCCACGCGTGTGCACTGCCCCGGGCCCGTGCATGGTCGCCGCGTGCGACCTCGGGGACGGCCAGTGCAAGACCACGCCCGCAGCCTCGGGCACGACCTGCGAGGTGGCCAATGGGACCGCCGCCTGCGACGGGGCCGGCGCCTGTGCGGTGAGCGCGTGCGACCCCGGCTTTACCCAACTCGGGTCCGGCTGCGCGAACCTCGCCGCGGGCTTCCAGAAGAACTCCTCCGCCTGCCTCTCCTGCGGCGCGTCCAACCCCTTCGGCGCAGCGTGCGCCTGCCCGACGGGCTTCTCTGCCCAGACGCTGCGCGTGATCAGCGACTGCGCCGGCGCGGGGACGCTCATCGGGAGCGAACTGCAGCTCTGCCAGACCAGCGGCTTCTCCGCCGAGGCCGACTTCGGCGGGGCCTTCCAGCAGGACGACGCCGTTGCGTGCGGCGCCGGGTGCCGCGTGCCCAACCCGGTGACGGGCGCCTGCAGCTGCCCCTCGGGAACCGCAGCCATGACCGCGCGCTCGTACACCGACAGCGCCACCTGCCCCACGCAGATCCTCCTCACCCGACTGACTCTCTGCGTGAATGCCGCGGCCCCGGTCTCGAGCTTCGCGGGGGCCTACCAGCAGGACGACGCGGTCACTGGCGGCCTCGGCTGCCGGACCGCGAACCCGAGGACGGGCGACTGCACCTGCCCCAGCGGGACCACGAGCAAGCTGCGGGTCCGGATGATCGCCCCCGGGGCAGGCGCCGCGGACGTGGGGACCAACCTCTACCTCTGCGTCCCCTGAGCAACCGTTCGCGAACTGTCACCCCCTCAGATTTCCAAGGCGCGCTTGTCGGCGATCCCCTCTCGCCCTCGTCAAGGAGCTGCCGGCACGGGACTTGCTTTGCGTCCGGTGCACCGACTGGAGAGGCACCATGCGCTGGCTCGTCCCCCTGCTCACCTTCGTCCTTGCCTGCTCCGAACCCGTGGAGGTTCCGCAGGCCGATGCAGGCGCTCCCGGCGGAGTCGACGCCGCGCAGCCCTCACCCGACGCGAGCCCGGCAGGGCCCGACGCCGCCCATCCCGGGCTGGTCGGAGAGCCGTGCTCGGTCGAGGCGCCGTGCGCTGCCACGCTCGCCTGCCTCCAGGGCGTCTGCCGGCCCACGGGCGGCCTCGACCAGCCCTGCCGCGGCAGCAGCTGCGACCCCGGGCTGGAGTGCGTCGCGGGCACCTGCCTCGAACAGGTGCCCGTCGCGAAGCTGACCGCGAAGGGAGAGAGCGAGGCGGTGGCCCTCGGCTGGACCTGGTCCTGGGCGAAGGCCGGCGCAGCTCCGTCGTTCGAGCTCGTCCGCCGCCGCGAGGGAGAGACCGACTTCGCCCCGCTCGCGACCCTGAGCGGATCCAGCTACGTCGATGGAGACCTCGAGCTGGGGGTGTCCTACGAGTACGCGGTGACGGTGAGGGTCGGCGAGCGGTCCTCGCTCCCCTCGGCGCCGGTGCTGGCCTCGGCCACGCGCGCCCCCAAGGACTGGACGGTCATCTACTTCATCAGCTCCGACGGGGACTACGGCTACACCTACTGGTTCAACATCGACGGGCTCGAGGGCCAGGGCGGAACGACGTCCAGGGTCAGCGCGGTCGTGCTCTACGACGGCTTCGCCAAGGGCGACTCGAAGTACCTGGAGATCGGCGCTTCCTCTTCCAAGACCACCTCCACGCCGCCGCCGCGCGCCGCGGACGGCGAGGTGAACATGGGCGACCCCAAGGCCTACACCGACTTCCTCGACTGGCTGCTGCCCCGCCACTCCGCACGCCGCTACCTCATCTCCTTCCACGACCACGGCGGCGGTGCGGTCGAGCCGCTGCGGGACGCGCGCAACATGCTCTACGACCAGACCTCGGGCGACTCGCTCGACCCGGACGAGCAGGCGCAGGTGGTCGCCTACCTCGCGAAGAAGACCGGGCGGAAGGTGGATGTCGTCGAGTCGATGACCTGCCTCGGCCAGATGATCGAGAACACCTGGGGCATGCGCGACGCGGCCCGGTACCACGTGGGCGCGGAGTCACTCTCCTACGTCACCGGGACCTTCCCGCTCACCTTCCTCGCCGACCACCCGGAGGCCACCGCCCGCGAGGTGGCCCGCTTCCTCGCCGAGGACCACGCGGCCGGCATCGAGGCCATGGACGCACCCTGCACCTGGTCGGCGATCGACCTCTCGCGGCTCGCGACCCTGGGCGACGCGCTCCGCACCCTCGCCGCCGAGCTCTCGGCCTTCGCGGTGGACGACGCGCGCAAGTCGCTGGTGCGCACCGTCGCTGCGCGGGCGCAGAGCTTCACGTACCAGCCGAAGGACCTGATGTCCGCGTACCTGGACATCAAGGACCTCGCCGCCGTGGTCGAGGCGGAGCCCGGCCTGCCCGCCAGCGCCCGGGCCGCTGCGCGCCAGATCGTCGCGCTGTTCGAGACCGGCGGGCTCGTGGAGTTCAACGCGGCCCACGGCGGCACGCACCCGCAGACGACGATCACCGTGGACTACTCCCGCGCCTCTGGCCTCTCGGTCTACCACCCCAACGACGCGCACCCGTTCTACACGGCGAAGGCCGCCCCGCCGTACGCACAGCTCTCGTTCGCCGCCGAGACCGGCTGGGCCGCCTACCTGCAGCAGGTGAGCCTGCCCGCGCCCTCCGGGAAGTGTGCTGCGGTGTCGAACCTCGTAGCCACGCGCGGAGCCGACGGGAAGGTCACCGTGAGCTGGGACCACGCCCCGAACCAGCAGGGCTGCGACGCCTTCTACTGCTCGCGCGACCTGGGCGGGAAGTTCACCGGCCAGTACCAGACGGTCGCGCGCAGCGGGGCCCAGACGAGCTTCGTGGTCATCGACGAGCCGACCGCCCCGGGGACGTACACCTGGCGCGTGACTGCGTTCCGCGGTGCAGACGAGGCGTCGTTGAACTGGACGCGCTCGGGGCCGGTGATCGTCCCCGAGTGAGGGTCACGGGCGCCGGCCGAGCTGCACAAGACCGCGGACGATCATCACCACGCCCACCACGACGGCGCCCCAGGCGACGACGTAGCGTCCCCCGCCCTGGCGCGCGGAGCCGTAGCTCCACACCGTGACGCCGATGCCGACCACTGCCCACGCACCGCCCAACAGCACCGTGCGCAGCCCGCGGCCGGCCACCGCGCGCGCCAGCTCGGCGTCCAGCTCGCCCTCGGGGCCGAGCGGCGCGCCGGCACCGTCCTCGACCGCGCGCGGCTTGCGCAGGGCCTCGAACACCGACCGTCCCAGCCAGACGACCAGCGCCGCCAGACCGAGCGTGAGCAGCAGCCGCACGCCGTACTGCGCCCAGCGCGCCAGGGCGCCGTGCGACAGCAGATAGCCCATCGCCATCCCCAGCACGCCGCGGAGCCCCGCGAGCGACCAGTAGAGCCCGCGCACCGCCCCGGTCCCGGGAATCCCGTCCCCGCCCGAGGCCTCGCGACGGAGCCGGAGCAATGCCTCGAGCACCAGTCCAGTGGCGACGATCCCCGAAATCATCGACACCGGGCCGAGGAACGCCAGGAGCTGGAAGTTCCGGGTGTACACGAGGAGTTCGAAAGCCACGCCCAGCCCGAGGTCCACGCCGAGCATGATCTGGGCGAGCAGGGCCGGTGGGCGGATGGCGGCGCAGTCGCGTCCCAGGAGGTACAGCCCCACCACGTCGACGATCACGAACAGGACCATCGCCCCCTGCATCACCGGTCCCAGGAGCTGGAGGTACGCCGGCCGCTCGCCTGCCGCGACCGCCCAGTTGACCTGGTACAGCGTGCTGGCGACGACGCCCAGCAACGCCTCCAAGAGCAATGCGGCGATGAGGATCTGCGCGCCGAGCGTGCTGGTCGGCCAGCGCGGCTGCGAGGGAGCCGAGGGGACGGGGTAGTCCATGGGAACTCCGGCGGCGACGAGAGGGCGGGACTCTAGCGCACCGGGGTCGTGGCGCCGTCGACGCTGCGCGCGAAGACGTTCCACTTCGGGGGGATCGCCACGCCGCGGCACCGGTAGAAGTTCAGGGCGTCCTCGGCGGTGGGAAGCCGGAAGGCGCGCCCGTCCGAGCCGAACGCGGTGAGCGGGGCCTCGGGCTTGTAGAGCACGTGCAGCTCCGTCTCCTCCGGGTGCAGCCGCAGGTAGTCCCCGTAGGAGGTCTGCGCGCCGTGCATGATCCGCTCGCGGCGGCCGCGCGCAGTCTCGGGCAGGCTCGTGTTGAGGGCCGCACGCAGCGAGAGATCGCGCGGGGACTCGCCCGGCACGCGGCTCCCGTCTTCCTCGATGAGATCCATGAGGTCGTAGTCGCAGGTCACCGGCTCCCCGTTCTTGAGCGTCAGCTTCGGCGAGTCGATGACCACGCCCGCGGGCGGCTTCTTGAACAGGTCGGAGACGAGACCCGCAAGGTGCTGGTCCTCGGGGCGCAGGTTCTTGGCCTCCCAGGTCTTCTGCAGGATGTCGTGCGGCTTGGACTGCACCCCCGCCGCGAGGTGCGGGCCGCAGGCCGGGTTGCTGTCACGGAAGGTCACCGTCGCCCGCTGCATCTGCGCGGTCGCGCGCAGCGCCTGCCAGTCTTCCGGAAGCATCCCCGCGGCGCGCGCGGCATCCTCGGAAGATGCGACCTCGAGCGGGGCGAGCCGCTCGCAGGCGTCGGCCCGCGAGGCCCCCAACCTCGTCGCATCGACGACCACCTGGGGACCCGGCGAGACGTGGGCGCAGGCAGCGAGGACGGCGAGGGCCAGCAGGAGCGGGGCGCGAAGGACAGGCATGTGGGGAAGCATGCCCCCTGCCCCGACCCCGGGCAAACCTTGGCCTGCCCCGAACATGCACGAGGAGCAGCGAGCGGTCCCAGGTCGTTACGAAGACAAGGACATGGTCTTCACCG
>CAZAIE010000282.1:0-8039 GCA_964485035.1 uncultured Myxococcaceae bacterium
CCGCCGACTCGGCAGCCCGGACACCATGCGGTGTGGTAGCCGCCGGGGCGGGTGGGGACAACCGCGCGCTGCGACCGGAAATGCCGACGGACGCCCCGCGCGGAGCGTCCGCCGACGAAGCGTCGAGGAGCGTACGGTTCAGCCCAGGGTGGGCTGCCCCTTCTTCCAGTCCGCCGGGGTCATCGAGCCGCTGTGCACCGCGTCCAGCACCCGCAGCACCTCGGTCACCGAGCGACCTACGTCGGGGCTGTGGAACGACGCGTACTGGACGATGCCCTCGGGGTCGATGATGAAGGTCGCGCGCGCCGGGAAGCCGCCGGGGAGGAGGGCGCCATAGGCCGCGGAGACCTCCTTGGTGTAGTCGGATGCCAGCGGGTAGGGCAGGTGGCCGAGCGCGCTCTCCAGCCAGGCCTTGTGCGAGTACTTCGAGTCGCACGACATCCCGATGATCTCCGCGCCCAGCTCCTTGAACTCCGCGTAGCGCCGCCCGAACTCCATGATCTCGGTGGGGCAGACGAAGGTGAAGTCCAGGGGGTAGAAGAACAGGACCACGTGCTTGCCCCGGTAGTCCGAGAGCGAGACCTCCGCGAAGTCGCCCTCACCCACCACGGCGGGGAGGCGGAAGTCGGGGGCTTTCTGCAGCAGGCTGATCATCGTGGGCTCCTTGGGGCGCGGCCGCTCAGCCGCGGGTCAGGTAGGTGTACAGCCAGATGTAGGGGAGGTTGAAGAGCAGGGCGTCGAGGCGGTCCAGGAGGCCCCCGTGGCCGGGCATGATCTTCCCGGAGTCCTTCACGCCGTAGGCGCGCTTGAGCATCGACTCGGAGAGGTCGCCGAGGGGCCCGAGCACGGCGCAGGGCAGGGCGATCGCCACGCAGTCCACGGCGGTGAGCTGCGGCAGGAACAGCGCCTTGATGAGGAAGGCCCCGCCCACCGAGGCGACCACGCCGCCGAAGAAGCCCTCCCAGGTCTTGCCCGGGGAGACGGCCGGGTAGAGCTTGTGGCGGCCCAGGGTGCGGCCTGCGGCGTAGGCCCCGGTGTCGTTGATCCACGTGACGGTGAGCGCCAGCAGCACCCAGTACAGGCCCTCGAGGTCGGTGCCGAGGCGGCGCAGCGCGACGATGCCGGTGGGCAAGAGGCCGCAGTAGAAGATGCCAGTGAAGACGAAGGCCACGCGGGTGGGCGCCTCGGGGAGCGGGCCGCGCAGGAGGTAGAAGGTGAAGGTCGCGAGCAGCAGGCCCGAGGTCCCGACCATCAGGCCACCGGCGAACCGGTCCGGCCAGAGCGCGAAGGCCAGGGGCTGGGCCGCGGCGGCGAGCATGCCCAGGATCACGGCGGCGTCCAGGGTCTTGAGGGTGATGCGGTAGTACTCGAAGGCCAGCACCAGCGCGGCGAAGGAGGTGAGCGCCGCGGCCGGGACCGGCCCCCACCAGAGCAGCGCCAGCACCGCGGGGAGCACCGCCAGCGCAGAGGCGATGCGGACCAGGAGGTTCTTGTTGGCGTCGGTCAAGGAGGCCTCGCTCAGGGCTTCGCCGGACGCACCTGGGCGCCGGTGAGGCCGAAGCGGCGCTCGCGCGCCTGGTACTCCAGCAGCGCCTCCAGGAGGGCCTGCTCCCGGAAGTCGGGCCAGAGGGTCTCGGTGAAGTAGAGCTCGGCGTAGGCGGCCTGCCAGAGCAGGAAGTTGGAGATGCGCTGCTCGCCGCTGGTGCGCACGATGAGGTCCGGCGCGGGCAGGCTGGCGGTGAAGAGCTGTGCCTCGAAGGCCTCGGCGTCCAGCGTTTCGGGGTCGGCGCCGACGCGCAGCAGTGCGCGGCAGGCCCGGAGGATCTCCTCGCGGCTGCCGTAGGAGAGCGCCAGCGTCAGCACCATCCCGCCGTTCTGGGCGGAGTCGGCCATGAGCTGATCCAGGGGGGTGCGCACGAAGTGGGGCAGCCGGTCCAGCTCGCCGATGGCGTTCAGCCGGATGCCGTTGTCCATGATCTCGCTGCGCTCGGAGAGCAGGTACTCGCGCAACAGGTCCATCAGCGCGGCGACCTCCTCGACCGGTCGCTTCCAGTTCTGCGCGGAGAAGGCGTACAGGGTGAGCGCCTTCACCCCCAGGCGACGGGCGAAGCGCGTGACCGCGCGGACCGACTGGCTCCCCTCGCGGTGCCCTTCGACCCGGGGCTGGCCGCGCGACTCCGCCCAGCGGCCGTTGCCGTCCATGATGACGGCGACGTGTTGCGGCAGCCGTGCCGGGTCCAGCTTCGCCTGCAGTTCCTCGATGCCTGCCACTCCATCCTCCAGGTGCCCCGAAAAGAGAGCGGCGCAGATTATCCGGAGGCGTGGGCGAAGGACAGCGCGACGTCGGGCCGCAGGCGGTTCTGGTAAGCTCCGCGGGGTCTTCAGGGGGAGCTGGCATGGGGAAGGGCGCCTCGTCGTCGAGGAGGGGAACATGATCGACCTGCCGCGGCTGGTGGAGCGGGCGCGCGAGCTGCGACCGCTGCCGGCCACCGCCACCCGGTTCGCCGAGCTGCTCGCCTCGCCCAACTGCGAGGTGAAGGACCTGGTGGAGGTGGTGGAGCTGGACGCGCCGCTGACCGGCCGGCTGCTGCGCGCGGCCAACTCGGCGATGAGCGCCGCTCGCTCGCCGGTGAAGACGGTGAGGGACGGCCTGGTGCGGCTCGGAGGCGGCGCGGTGCTGGCCATGGCCGTCGGCGCGGCGGTGCGCGATGGGATGCGGCAGCCCCTGCCGGCCTACGGCCTCGACGAGGATGCGCTCTGGCGGCACTCGGTCGCGGCCGCGCTGGCCACCGAGCTATTGGGCAAGGCGCTGAAGGTCACCGTGCCCGCCGAGGCCTTCGCGGCAGCGCTGCTGCATGACATCGGCAAGCTGGTGATTGGCCGGCACGCCCCCGAGCAGATTCCCCCGGCCGCGCTGATGTTCTTCGAGAAGGAGTTCCACCTGCTGCAGACCCACCACGCCGCGCTGGGGGGCCTGGTGGCGCAGCACTGGAAGCTTCCCGCGGGGATGGTGAAGGGAATCCTCTTCCACCACGAGCCGGAGCTGGGCGGGGACCCGGTCTGCGACCTGGTCTGCCTCGCCAACGTCATCGCCCACGAGTCGGGCGTGGCGGGGGCCCCCAAGGCGCAGACGGACGCCGAGCGGCGGTGCGTGGACCGGTCGGGGCTCGCCCCCAAGGTCCTGGCGGCGACCGCCCAGGGTCTCCGAGAGCGGTTCGACGAGGTGCTCAGGCGGTTCGAGTGAGCCGCACTTTTTGGCTGCAATCCTGCGCGCGTGTGGTATATAGCCGCTCGTTTTTCGCCGTCCCGCCGAAATAGCTCAGCCGGCAGAGCAACTGATTCGTAATCAGTAGGTCCCCGGTTCGATTCCGGGTTTCGGCTAGCGGAAATCAGCAGCAAAGACGGCCACCTAGGGCTAACCCTGGGTGGCCGTTGCGTTTTCTGGTATTCTCCCGTTGTGGCGCAGTCGTGACGGCGCGCCTGCGTAGGAGGATGCCTTGACCGCTCCCGAGCTGAAGCTGGTTCGTCCCGAGGAGCCCGCCACAACTGCCACAACGGGCGCCACAACGCCACCCAAGGGCCGGAAGCGCCGGGCGCCCGGGGAGAAGGTGCGCATCCCGGAGTGGCCCCACGGGTACATCCGCCACGACCTGAAGGGCCGGCCCACCTTCATCGTCGAGAAGCGCCTGGGTGACCGCCGCTGGCACTTCTCGCTGCGGGTGCACACCATCGGCGCCGCGCTCCAGGAGGTGCAGCACTTCGAAGCCGACCCCGACGGCTACCTGGCCGGCCGCGGCCGGGACAACGCCCTCCGCTTCGACGAGAGCCTGCGGGACGCCTTCTTCAAGTGGTCGGCCGAGGAGCGCCACAACACGCCGAAGTGGGTCGCCGAGCAGAAGCGATACCTGGCGTGGTGGGTCGAGGAGCTGGGCGACGGGTGTGACCTTCGCCGGGTGGACCTCGGGCGCGACGTGATGCCCGCCCTGGACGGCACGCCCTGCCGGGCCCCGAAGATCGCCGTCCTGAAGTGCTTCTACGCCTGGCTTCGGACCGAGCGGCACATCATCGAACCGGCCGAGGACCCGACCTTCGGGAAGCTGAAGATGCCCCAGAGCGACCCGGCCCAGTGGAAGACGGTGAAGGCCTTCACCCCCGAGCAGTTCGAGAAGGTGCGCGCCGCGGTGGGGCCGGGCATCTACTCGGACGCCATGACGGTGCAGGCCGGTACGGGCTGGCACGTGACCGAGCTGGTTCGCTTCGCCCGCTCCGGCGCCGTCGAGGAGCTACCTCCCGCGGCGGATGCCGCCGAAGGCCAGCCCAAGCCCGAAGGCGCGGTCCTGGTCTGCCCGGTGACGAAGGGCGGGGAGATGCTCAAGACCCGCGTCAGCAAGGCCGTGGGGGACGCCGCCCGGGCCCTGCTCGAGGCCGGGACGATCAACCGCCGCAACTACGACACCGCGCTTCGGGAGGCGAACGAGAAGGCCGGCCTGGCGCCGGGGACGGTGAGCGGCGGACGGTTCAGGCACTCCATCGCCACGTGGGCCGTCAACGCGGGCACCGACCCGAAGGACGTCGCCTCGTTCTTGGGCCACAAGAGCGCCAGGACGACCAGGCGCTTCTACGCAACGCACGCCGTGCCCGCGAAGGTGCCGACGCTGGCGTGACTGTCCGGGCGGCGCAGTAGGGTTGTCCGGCCGGGGCTAGGGTTCGCGACCCGAAGAGCCGCCTCCCCAGCGGCCTGCCCCGTGCCTTTCTCTTGGGGGCGCCTGGGGAGGCGCTCATGGGCAGGAAGCACCGTGCCGCTCTGGCGCGCCTGACGGAGGCGCAAGCCTTCGCGCAACTCGCTGGTGGCGAGCTGCTCGAGGCGGAGGCCAGCGTCTGCGAGCTCTACGAGCGCATCCGGGCTTGCGACAACGCCCGAATCCCCGAGTGGAGGCACGATCTGCAAGTTGCCGCCTCCGGCCTCGACGACCTGGCGCGGAGGCTCTCGGCGTTCAGGCCGGAGGTGGTTCCTGCAGCGCGGTTCGCGCCAGGCCTCGCTCCCGGAGAGCTCCAGACCCTCGACCGCGCCTTGCTGCGCCCGCTGTCGTTGGCGCAGCCTCCCGAGGCACTGGAGGCGCGAAGCGTCCTGATGGCGCTGGACGAGCGATGGTCCGCGACCGTGGCTCAGCTCGCCGCCCCAGGCTTCACTGTGGGGGACCTTGCAGTCGTTGACCTTCTCCGCCTCTCCACATCGCTGGGGGTGCTGGCGAGCTGCTTGTGGGACTGGCAGCTCTTCACGCTGGCTCCCTTGAGCGGCCAGGAGGAAGAGGGGAGAGCCGGGGCGCGGCCGCGGGCCGCTGCTCGATTCGCGGTGCGGGCCTGCCGAGAGCACGGACTATCGAGGCCGAGGCTCGCCCGCCTCTTGCTGTTGCTCTCGGTGGAACCGCCGAGTGTTCCGCCGCCCGATGAACTGCTCACCGACTTGGACGCGGCCGAGTCGTGGCTTGAGATGGAGGCCGAGCGGCTGGTGGCGCGGTGGGAGAAGGCCGGTCCTCGCGCTGACGGGGACCGGAAGAGTCGCCACGTGAAGAGCGCCTGAATCTGCGATCCCTCCGGTGTTCGGAGCCCGGGCCGATCCTTACCGTCTTCGCATGACGACGGTACAACGACGTGGCTCCCCCATCTCCCCAATCGACCGGGCCCGGCTCGCCACTGCGATCCGCGTGCACGGCCTCCCCTTGGTGCTCTCCGCAGCAGGGGGCATCAGTCGCGGAGGGCTGACCGCCGCACTGGCGGGATTGCCCGTCCTCGCGGGCACGCATCTGGCGGTCAAACACGCGCTCGACGCGCTGGCCGCCCAGGCTGAACGCGAGCAGCAGGCCGCCGACCTCGCCCGCGACTCCGGGGGCCTGTCATGACCGACCAGGCCGAGGTCACTCTTGCTGAGGTCGTCCGCAGGCTCGACGAGTTGAGGGACGAGGTGGTCGCTCTGCGACGCGAGGGCAGGCCGCGGAGGGTAGGGCAGCCGCTTCTGTCCCTCCGGGAGGCCGCCCGGCGCTTGGGCGTCTCGCGCAACTCCACTCTGGTGGACCTCATCCGAGACCGCCGCATCCGCACCACCAAGGTCAACGGGCGCGTGCGCGTCCCCGCGGCTGAGGTCGAGCGCTTGATTCGCGAGGCCACCCGATGACGCCCCTGGTGATGACCATCGCCGGCTTCCGGCTCGGGCGGGGGCAGAACGACCGCCACGGTTGCTGGCAGGGCAAGGCGGCCCAGGTGCGCAATGAACGGACGCGGGTTCACTCCGCGCTCTGGCGCCGCTTCCCGGGCACGATGCCCGGCGACCCCAGCGACTTCCGGCGCGCCGCGGGCTCTGGCCCCTGGCTCGTGACCCTCACGCGCTGCAGCCCAAGCGCTTCGGGCCTCGACTCCCACGACAACCTCGCCGCCGCGTTCAAGGCCGTGGTCGACGAGCTGGCCGCCTGGCTGAACGTGAACGACGGGGACACCGCCCGCGTGTCCTGGCGCTACGAGCAGCGGCGCGCGCCGTGGGGCGTCGAGCTGAGGATCGAGGCCCGGCCATGACCTCGCCTCACCGGCCCCTGTGGCTTCTGGCCCTGCTCGCCAGGTGGGACGACGTGCGGGCCGTCAAGGGCGCACGGCTGACCTCGGACGAAGCCGCCGTCCTCATCCTGCTGCTCGGTCGAGGCGCGGTGTCGGAAGCCGACCTGGGCCCGGTGCGCTGCTCGCGCGCGACGGTCCAGGAGCTGCGCCACCTCTCCGGCCTCGACCTGGAGGGCGCATGAACCCCTGGACTGACGAGACGACGACCCAAGACCCTTCGCTCTTGGCTGGGAGCCGGGCCTCCGTCGCCCCTCCGGAGGACACCGCGGACTCGGTGTGGTCCCGCGACCCGCTCACGGTCCAGGATCTGGTGACCCCGCCGCCGTCCAGGTTGCACCTGCTCGAGCACGTGGACTCGGTCGGAGGCTCCTTCGGCATCCTCCCGCGCGGCATCGCGGCCATCCTCTCGGCCGCTGGCGACACCGGCAAGAGCCAGCTCCTGATCTCCCTCGCACTCGCCCTGGCGACGGGTCGGCCCTGGCTTGGCTTCCGCGTGGTGAGCACGGGCCAGGTGCTCTTGGTCCTCGCCGAGGAGGACCGCGAAGAGGCCGTGCGGCGCATCTACAACAACGCCCGGGCCATGCGGCTGGACGAGGACGAGCTCGCCGAAGCGGTCCACCGCATCCACTTGTTCGCGATGGCGGGGAAGTGCGTCTCGCTGGTCCGCGTCTCGCTGCCCGACGACCCCGGCCTCCCGTTCACCACCGTCGCCCTGAGCCTCAAGCAGTACTTGGCTGAGAACGCCGGCGCCGAGGGCTGGGCCGCCCTGATCTTCGACCCGCTCTCCCGCATCTCCGGACCGGACACCGAGGTGGACAACAGCGCGGCCACCCGTTTCGTCCAGGTGCTCGAGGCGCTGGGCCAGGTGAAGGGCCGCCCCACGGTCTTGTGCTCCTCGCACACCTCCCAGGCCGCGCGCACCGCCGAGGCGAGCGGGGACCGGACCGACGCCGCGCGGACCACGGCCACCCGCGGAGTCACCGGCCTGACCGACGCCGTCCGATGGGTCGCGACCATCGAACCCTTCGGCAGGATCGAAGGCGCACCGGAGATCTCCGTCCTCCGCGTGACGAAGAGCAACTACGCCAGGAAGCCGCCCGAGACGTTCATGGTCGCCCAGCCCGAGTTCCTGGGCGCACGCCGTCCCGCCACCGAGGCAGACCTTGCGGCGCACGAAGCGGCGCGCAACCGGACCGAATCGAGGGCGCGGCAGGAGAAGGCGACGCGCGAGCAGGAGTCCATGGAGTCCCGCGCGCTGCGTCTGATCGCCGAGTCCCCGACGCCTCTCTCAACCGAGAAGATCCGCATCGCCCTGGGCAAGGGGCGGCAGCTGGTTCGCGACCTCTTGGTCAGCCTGTCCGGGCCCGGCGGGCCGATTCACAAGGTGGGGTCTGGGCCCGCAGAAGGCTGGGTTCTTACCCAGCCCGCTACCC
>CAZAIE010000283.1:0-8037 GCA_964485035.1 uncultured Myxococcaceae bacterium
ACCCATCCACAGGAGCCTCCCATGACCGATCCCATCGCCGGCCTCGAGCCCCAGATCCTCTGGCGCTACTTCCTCCAGCTCTCGCAGATCCCGCGGGGGTCCAAGCACGAGGCCGCCGCGGCCGACTGGGTCGCAGAGCAGGGACGCGCGCTCGGCTGCCAGGTGGAGCGGGACACGGTGGGCAACGTGCTCCTGCGCAAGCCCGGAACCGCCGGCAAGGAGGCGCACCCCGCGGTCGCGCTGCAGAGCCACGTGGACATGGTCTGCGAGAAGAACGAGGGGACCGTCCACGACTTCCTGCGCGACCCCATCCGGGTCCGGCGCGACGGCGAGATGCTGCGCGCCACCGGCACGACCCTGGGCGCCGACAACGGCATCGGGGTGGCCGCGAGCCTGGCGGTGCTGGCCACGCCCGGCCTCTCGCACCCGCCGCTCGAGGTGCTGGTGACCATCGACGAGGAGACCGGCCTCACCGGCGCCAACAACCTGCGGGGCGGCTGGCTCAAGGCCGCGACGCTGCTCAACCTCGACTCCGAGGAGGAGGGTGAGCTGACCATCGGCTGCGCGGGCGGGGTGGACACCGTCGCGCGGCGCCGCGTGACCCTGGTCCCGGCCCCCGCGGGCACGGTGGCGCTGCGGGTCAAGGTCTCGGGCCTCAAGGGCGGCCACTCGGGCATCGACATCGGCGCCGGACGCGCCAACTCGCTGCGCGTGCTGGCCCAGGTGCTGCGGGCGGTGATGACCCGCCACGGCCTCTCGCTGGCGAGCCTCTCCGGCGGCAACAAGCGCAACGCCATCCCCCGCGAGGCAAGTGCGGTGGTGCTCTGCCCGGCCGCGGCCGAGGCGGCCCTGCGCGCCGACGTGGCCCGCCTGGCAGAGGAGCAGAAGGTGGCGTTCGGCGCGTTCGACCCGAACCTCGCGGTCAGCCTGGAGCCGGGCGCGGCGACCGAGGTCCTCTCCGCCACGGACGCCACCGCGCTCGTCGCGCTGCTGCTCGCGGGGCCGCACGGGGTCGAGGCGATGAGCCCCGACATCGCGGGCCTCGTGCAGACGTCCACGAACATGGGGCTGTGCGAGGCGAAGGACGGCGCGGTGGAGGTGAACTTCCTCACCCGCTCGTCCATTGACTCCTCCAAGCGCGCCCTGGCGGCCCGCGTCGGAGCGGTCGCGGAGGCGTGCGGGTTCGAGGCCACCGACTCCGGGGGCTACCCCGGGTGGAAGCCCGAGCCGGGCGCCTCGGTGGTGAAGCTGGTGGACGCCGTCAACAAGGAGCTCTTCGGCAAGCCGATGATCGTCAAGGCCATCCACGCCGGCCTGGAGTGCGGGCTCATCGGCGAGAAGTACCCGGGGATGGAGATGGCCTCCATCGGGCCGAGCATGTGGGACGTCCACACCCCGGACGAGCACATCTCCATCCCCTCGGTGGGGAACTTCTGGAAGCTGCTCACCGCCGTCCTGGCGCGGCTGTAACCGGGAAGACGGACTTGGTTACACGGGGCTCGGCGCGGCTCTCGCGCCGGGCCCCGCACCGCCTGGGGCCACCGAGGAGATGGTGCTCGGCGCGGCACCGCAAGCTCGTCTGCCTGAGGCAGCAGCAGGACCCTGCAGGCAGGGAGTTCGTCGGCGTCCACGACCGGCTGCATGAGTGAGCCGGAGCGCTCAGGTCAGAACAGCTCAGTTCCCAGCGCAATCCCGAGACTCAGCAGGGACCCTCGCTCGAACACAGCGGCCTGCCCTTGGAGCGCGACGGACACCCCCGTCCTCCTCTCGGAGTGGCTCGGCTTCGGAACGAGCCCGATCCGCGCGATGCAGCCCCATCCCAGGCCGCGTTGTCCTCCGGGAGTTGGACTGACCCGGCTGGGACCCGCGACGACCAGAGAGGGTCCCAGCGCGACTTGCAGGCGGTCCCAGAGCGTTGCCTCGGCGACCACGCTGCTCGTGTGGACGGAGAGCCAGTGGTTCTTGCTCGAGCAGAGGCCGAAGCAGACGCGCGTCGTGTTCGCCGCTGCGGCGCTCCCTAGTAGACCGCGAAGTGGCGGCTCGCCTGCAGTCCCAGGCGGAGATGGACCTCGGCTTGGATGACGGGTTCGGCTTCGAATTCATGCGCAAGGCGGGACGCCGGGGCCACTCGATGCCGAATCCGAGGCGCAGCCGGGGACTGGAGAGGGGTTCCGAGGGTGTGCTTTCGGCCTGTCGCCGGCTCCCCGCCTCGTATGCATCCTGAGGTTCTTGCGACTGCGCGGCGGAGGTCAGCGGAACCCAGACCATGACGGCGAGGACCAACCGGATGGAGCAGTGTGCGAGGCGTCGCATGTCTTCTCCCGTTTCCGGGGGAATGCCGAGCATCCGCCGTGCCGCACGTCTTCCCCGGGGGTTGCGACCCGCCGTGTGCCTGGCCGTGCACACGTGGGCCGTCCAGGCGTGCAGGGTCCACTGCTCGCGGTTCACTCCGCCGCGCCCTCACGGTCGGTGCGACCGTGCGCACACGGATCGGCCCGACCCGGACGCGGGGGGCGGGTATCGTCGCGTTCATGGCAACTGACGAGGACGATCTCCGAATCAACACGCTGCACCGGTTCCGCAAGCACTCACCGCGGCTCACGCTGCAGGTCCACGACCATTGCGAGGTGCCCGCGGGCTGCGGCGGCGTGGTGCTTCGCTGGGTGGATCCTTCCGCTGGCTTCGGGGCCGTCGTCCAGGTCATGCCCAAGGAGGGCGTCACGGCCTGGCTCGACGGTGCCAGGGTCGAGGTCTCGCGCGTCACGCTGGCGTACGGTCCACACGTCCTGGCACTCAGCGTGGTGCCCATGCCGATCTCCGCGAGTCGGAAGCGGCGCTGGCCGCTCGGAGAGGTCGAGACCACCGTCCGTCCGTTCGCCTGCGCGGTCGACTCCGATGCCCCCCGGGACGCTCCGCCCAGGCCAGCGCCGCCGACCGTCTCCGACGTCGAGCGCTGGCGACACACCGTCACGCCGCCTCCCGAGGGCTGGGAGAGACCGGACTTCGACGACGGCAGGTGGGAGCTGCTCCGTGCCTGCCCCGTTGCCGTCGCCGCGCTCGACTCCAAGCGTCGCTACTACTACGCCGACCTGGTCGATGAGCTCGGCGCCCGGTTGCTGGAGTTGCCCGAGGCGCCGCGAGTCTTCGTGCGCCACCGCTTCGAGGTCGTGCGCCGATGAGGGAGAGGCGCCCGCTGGTCCTCGTGCCGGAGCACTTCGGCTCGCTGGTCTTCGACCGGCGCACGGCCCGCTACCTGCCCTTCGACCACGAGTCCACCGCGCTGCTGTGCCGCCTGGCCCGCGCGTCCTTCGACCCGGGAGCCGACGCCGGCTTCGTGCGGCACTTCGAGGCACAGGGCTTCTTCGACCTGTCGGGCAGGTTTGCAGCCGACCTTCTCGAGGCCAGTCCGCCGCGGGACCACCTCCTGGGCCCGCTCGCGGTGCATCTCGAGGTCGTCGCCCGGTGCAACCTGGCCTGCGCACATTGCTTCGCTTCTCCCATGCCGCGGCCGGGTGAGCCACTGTCTCTTCCGGAGCTCGAGACTCTCTTCCTCGAGCTCGCCTCGCTGGGCTCCTTTCGTCTCGGGATCACGGGGGGCGAGCCGCTGCTCCGGGCCGACCTCTTCGAGCTCCTCGACTCCGCCCTCGCCGCCGGGCTCCACCCGTGCGTCACCACCAACGGCCTGCTCGTCGACGATCGGGTCGCGCGCGAGCTCGGTCGTCGCGCCCTCGTCTGGCTCAACGTCAGCCTGGATGGCCCGGACGCCGCGACCAACGACGCCATCCGTGGAGCCGGAACCTTTGCGCGCGTGCTGGAGCGTCTCGCCTTCCTGCGGCGCCATGCGCGGTTCTCGCTCGCCTTCACCATGACCTCCGCGAGCGCGGCCAAGGCGGCGGCCTGTGCCCAGCTTGCGAAGGACGTGGGGGCCGAGGCGGCCGTCTTCCGGCCCCTCTACCCGGTGGGCTCGGCGCGCTGCCACCCGGAGCTCTCGACCTCGCTCGAGGACTACTCGAACGCGGTGGCCGGACTGCAGACACTCACCGCCGGGGACGCCCGCGTGTGCTCGACCGGCCCCTTCGGTCCGCGGGGCCGCGAGGCCTCGGCAGCCCGCGTCTTCTCCAACCCCGGTTGCGGCGCGGCGAACGTCGTCGCCAGCATCTCGGCGACCGGCGAGGTGAGCCCGTGCAGCTTCCTCGGTCCCGACCTCGTCGCCGGGAACGTCCGCGACACGTCCTTCCGGTCGCTCTGGGACGACGGCGCACCCTTCCGTCGGCTCCGAGAGGCCGGCGGCGCCTTCCGCGGGGGGTGCCGGGCGCGCGCCCTCGCGGCCCACGGCTCCGTCGAGAGCGCCGACCCCTGGATGGAGGTCGCACATGGTTGATCTGTCACCAGACTTCGTGGCGAAGGTCCTCGAAGCGACGGACCCAGCGGGCGACGCGTGCGATGCGGTCGTGCTCGCCGACGCCTTCCTCGAGCGCGGCGAGCCCCGCAAGGCTGCCGCCGCACTCGACCGTGCCCATGGTCTCTCGGTGAAGGATCCCCATGTCGCGATGCAGCGGGCCGCCGTCCTCGACGGCCTCGCCATCGTCGAGCACGGGCTCCGCTTCCGGTTCGTGCCTGGCGGTCCCTTCCTCATGGGGTCCACGCATGGCGATCCCGACGAGCGACCGGTCCATGTCGCCCGGACGGGCGACCTCTGGATGGCCGAGGTGCCACTCACCTGGGCCGCCTACTGCGACCTGCTCGGCTGGCTGCCGCCCCCGGAGGGCTGGCCCGCCGAGGACTCGGCCGACAGCGAGGAGGCATTCCGGGTTGCGCAGGCCAACAAGATGCGCCTGCAGTACTGCGAGACCGACACGACCCGTGCCCGCGACTGGCACTCGCACAGCCCGAACCAACAGTGGGAGTCGGACCGTGGGGTCGTCAGCTCGGAGTCGCTCTTCGGCGCCCCCCAGCGGGCGAACTCCCAGCGACCCTACTCCTACGACCGCAAGCCGCTCATCGCAGTGAGTTTCCAGGCGGCGCAGTCCCTTGCGCAGCGGCTCTCCACTCCCACCGTCGAATTCCGTCTGCCCACCGAAGCGGAGTGGGAGAAGGCAGCGCGCGGCGGATTGATCGGTGCGCGCTTCCCCTGGGGTGACGAGCCTCCAGACGAGACGCGCTGCGACTTCGACCACTTCGCCGACTTCGCCACCCGCGACCCGAGGACCTATCCGCCCAACGGCTATGGCCTGTTCGCCATGTGCGGTTCGGTGTTGGAGTGGACCTCCGACCGCTACGACGCCCTCGCCTACCGTTCTCCCCGTCCCGACGTCGCCGCGGTCCTCGCGAACGAGGTTGCGGGTACACCCGAACGCGTCGTCCGTGGCGGCTCGTGGTCCGACTGCGCCGAGGCTTGCACCGTCAGCTTCCGTGCCTCGGCCGCCGAAGACACCGAGACGCCCAACCTCGGCCTGCGCCTCGTGCGCTGCGAGCGCGGCTGAGCCCTCCGGGCCCGGCTCAGAGGTGCAGGACCATGGCGCAGCGGTCCGTCAGGCCCCGGGCCCGCTCCGTCCGCAGGTGCTCCTGCAGCGCAGGGATGCTGTCGTCCTCGGCGAAGCCCATCGAGGCGTAGAACGGGGCATTCCACGGCACGTTGCGGAAGGTGGTGAGGCTCACCCGCGCCACGCCGCTCCTCCGGGCCTGGTCGATGGCATGGGCCAGCAGTCGCCTCCCGACCCCCTGGCCCTGGACGGCCTGCTCCACGTCCATCTCGTCGATGTGCAGGCGGTCGCCGTCGCGCGTCGCGGCGAGGAAGCCCACGGGCCCTTCGTCGTCGGCCACCCACAGCGTCCCGGCCTCGAGCTGCGGGCGCCAGGCCTCTGCGGGCGAGGCGTCCGAGAGCAGGAAGGCGGGCACGTCGCAGCCCACGAACGCCTGGGCGGCGGAGCGCTCGATGCGTGGGAGGTGCGGAAGGTCGCTCTCGCGGGCCTGGCGGATCTCGATGGGTCGGTCTCCAGTGAGTTCGGGGTGAGGGTCTTCTAGCGCCGAATCCCCTCCAGGATCGACCCCGGGAAGCGCGCCCCCTCGAGCCTGGCTCCGGTGAAGTCCGCGCCGGTGCAGTCGGTGTGCTCGAAGTCCGCGCCCCGGAGGTCGAAGCGGCAGCCTCTCAGGCTCGAGCCCGAGAAGTCGATGCTGCGCAGCGAGGCCCCGCCGAAGTCCGCGCCGTCGAAGAGGGCGTCGATGGCCACGCTGCGGTCGAGCTTCGCGCCGGCGAAGACCACGCCCCTGCACAGGCTGCCCGACAGGTCGGCGTGCGCGAGGTCCCTCCCCGCGAGCGAGGCGCCCTCGGCCACGCGCTTGGGGCGGAGCACGAGCTGCGCGCCCTCCTCTCCCTTGGCGCCGGTGTAGATGCACAGCGGCATCCCGGAGACGGAGAGGAGCTGCCAGTCGCCGCCGCGGCCTCCGGACTCGAGGAACTCGGCGTGGGCCCTGGCGGCCTCCTCGAGCGCGGCGCCCTGCAGCGCCTCGCCCGCGAAGGCCAGCGACTGGACGAGGTTCGGGTCCATCGAGCGCTCGCCGCGCGGCACGTGCGAGAGCGCGAAGTCGATCCGCTCGGCGGGCACGAGGGCATCGGCGGGGAAGCCCGGCTGCTCGTCGCGGTTGCCGTCCACGTACGGCCCCTCGGGCGCCCACGCGGCGGTGTCGAAGGTCCTGCCCGGCTGCAGGTGCGCGATCCACCGCGGGTCGGTCACCTCCACGCGCAGCGTGACGTACGGCGGGCCGTCGGGGCGCTGCCACCACTCCCGCCACTCGTCCTGCCAGGCGTCCTCCCAACCCTCGGAGCCCTTCCCGATGCCCCGCGCGAGGACCCTCTCGTCCACTGCGGCGTGCGCGGCCTCCTCCACGAACGGGACGTTCACCGCGTGGTAGGCGTGCGACGACTTCACGTAGGTGTCGGCGAACTCCTCCACGGCCTCGGCGTCGTACGACGTGTCGAACTCGACGGCCTCGCCCAGCGGTCCGTTGGGGACCCGGTGGTACTGGTCGTCGAACCGGTAGGCCTCGACGAGGATGAGCTGCAGTGCGAAGCCTCTGGACTCGGAGACGCGCCCGGCGTCGGGGTGCACCTGCCGGACCTCGAGGTCCACCCAGGTGCTGCCGCGGTTCACCACCGTCACGTCGTACATCTCGGACATCGCTACCTCCTTGCCGGACGTGTGATCGGTTCCCTGGGATGCTGATCAGTGGGACCGCCCCGACCACGTCCCCCGGGCCCGCCCGCGCTGATCTCTCTGCCACACCGGAGCGACATCTGTGTCATGCTGCCTGCCCCGTCTGCTCGGCCGGTATTTGCCATTCGACCGTGATTACGAATGGTTACCGACTGGCCCATCCTCTGCAATCTCCGGCCGCCGAAAGGAGCTTGACCATGAACAACACCGTTCGCCGAGCCGTTTCCCTCCTGGCAGTGACCTTCGCGGGGTTGGCGTTCATCGCCACCAGTCCAGCCATCAAGGAGTCGACCGCGTACTCGACGAAGCTGACCTTGAGTGCGGCGAGTCCCTCCGCCCAGGTCCGCTTCCGGTTCTCGGCCTCGGAGCCGCCGGTGTTGCACTTCACGGTTCCCGAAGGCCACCGGGCGACCCTGGACGTCGACGGGACGACCGAGTGCAGCTCGAGCGACGGCACCGTGACCGTTGCGAGCTGCCGGACGGAGAGCGGCACGGGCACGGTCCGCTCTGGCACCGCGACGCTGTCCATCACGGCGCTGAACCCGAGCGTGGCGGGCACCACCATCGAGGTCCTCGTGCGCGGCACGGTGAGCGACACCAACGACTCCTTCGTGACGGTGGAGGCGCTCTGATGCTCCCGGGGCGGCTGCTCCTGCACCCGGTGATGCTGTCCGCGTTGGCCACGCTGGTGGTCAACGATCACTGGGGCAAGGCGCACTTCCACAATGCCGTCACCGGCGTGCTCTCGGACATCGCGGGGATGGTCTTCTGTCTGGCGTCAACTACTCTTCCCCATCAGCGACAACTATTTCTCCCCATCCCG
>CAZAIE010000284.1:0-7988 GCA_964485035.1 uncultured Myxococcaceae bacterium
GCCTCGACACCGAGCTTGGCGAGGCGGTAGCGCATGGACCTGAACGAGAGCCCGAGGAGCTTCGCTGCCTCGGTCTTCACGCCTCCAGCGCGTCCCAGCGCAGCCCGCAGGTAGCCCCGCTCGATGTCGTCGAGCACGCTCTGCAGATCCATCCCTCCCGGCCCCAGGTCGTTCGAGTTCGCCGGGGCGGCGACGCCGCGGATGACCGAGGGCAGAACTGCGGGCTCGATCGTGGCCCCCTCGGAGAGGGTGACCGCCCGCTCGATGGCGTTCTCCAGCTCGCGGACGTTGCCCGGCCAGCGGTAGGCACAGAGCAGGGCGCTGGCCTCGGGGCTGAGCGACATGGCCCCGCGTCCCGCCTCGGCGGCGTACCGCAGGATGAAGTGCTGGGCGAGCGCAGGGATGTCGGCGCGGCGCTCGCGCAAGGGTGGGACGTGGATCTGGATGACGTTGAGCCGGTAGAAGAGGTCCTCGCGGAAGCGGCCCTCGCGGACCTCCTCCTCCAGGTTCCGGTTGGTCGCGGCGATGAGCCGCACGTCGATCTCCAGGTCGCGGGTGCCCCCCACCGGACGGATGCGGCGCTCCTGGATGGCCCGCAACAGCTTCACCTGGGCCACCATGGGCAGCTCGCTGACCTCGTCGAGGAAGACGGTGCCGCCGGCGGCTGCCTTGAACAGGCCCGGCCGGTCGGCGTGGGCACCGGTGAAGGCTCCGCGGACGTGCCCGAAGAGCTCACTCTCCACGAGGCCCTCGGGGATGGCCCCGCAGTTGATGGGCACGAAGGGAGAGGCCGCGCGCGGCGCCTTCTCGTGGATCGCTCGGGCCACCAGCTCCTTGCCCACCCCCGACTCGCCGTGGACCAGCACGGTGCTGCGGCTGGGGGCGACCTTCTCCACCAGCAGCGCCACCTCGCGCATCATCGGGCTCGCGCCCACCATCCCGGCGATGCGCGCGCGGGAGTTGAGCTGGATCTTCAGGGACTGGTTCTCGCGGGCGAGCCGGTGCTTCTCGAGCGCCTTCTCGACCAGCAGCGCCAGCTCCTCGTTCTTGAAGGGCTTGGTGACGTAGTCGTACGCCCCCGCCTTCATCGCCTGGATGGCGTTCTCCATGGTGGCGTACGCGGTGATCACCACCACCTCGGTCTCCGGCTGGGCTGCCTTGAAGGCGCGGAGGACCTCCATCCCGCTCTGCGTGCCTATCCGCAGGTCGGTGAGCACCAGGTCCATCTCCGCGGTGTCGGCCAGGGCGAGCGCCGCGGGGACGTCCCCCACCGTGACCACCTCGTGCCCGTGCTTGCGCAGGAGGATCTCCAGGAACTCCCGCATCGACTGCTCGTCGTCCACCACCAGGATGCGCGCCATCTCGACGTCCCTTCCTCAGCTGCCTGTCCGCGCCGGAAGCCTCACGCAGAACGCCGTCCCCTTCCCGGGGGCGCTGCGGACCTGCACCTCGCCGCCGTGCTGCCGGATGATGGAGTCGACGATGGCCAGGCCGAGCCCGGTCCCCGACGCCTTGGTCGTGAAGAACGGCTCGAAGACGTGCGGCAGGTCCTTCGCCGCGATCCCGGGGCCGTCGTCCGCCACCTCCATCACCACCTGGCGGCGAGCCGGGTCGTTGCGGAAGAGCGTGAGCGTGGTGCCGACCACGTCGCGCAGGTCCACCGGCTCGACCTGGTTCGGCTGGGGACGCGCAAACTGCAGGAAGTCTGAGACCAGGGTGTTGAGGCGGTCGGCCTCGCGCAGCACGATGTGCATGAGCTTGTGCTCGTCGGCACTCCCCGACCGTCCGTCACAGAGGAGCTGAACCGAGCCGGTCATCGACGCCAGGGGGTTGCGCAGCTCGTGCGCGAGCCCAGCGGCCATGGCGCCCACCACCGCGAGCTGCTCCGACTTGCGCAGCGACTCCTCCATCGCCCGGATGCCGGTGAGGTCCTCCACGGCGATGACGTGGCCATGGCTCTGGCCCTCGCGGTCGTAGAGAGGGGCGAGGGCGAACCCCAGGCGCCGGGTGACCCCCGCGGCGACATGCTCGGCCTCGAACCGCCTGGGCCCGGACGCTCCCAGGGCTCCGGCCAAGGCAGGCAGGCGTTTCTCGGCCGGCTCACCGCGCACGTGCGCCAGCGAGAAGCCACAGAGCCGCTCCGCCGCTCCGTTCAGGAAGGTGACCCGGCCCTCGCGGTCCACGGTGATGAGGCCGCTGGAGATGGAGCGGACGATGCTCTCGTGGAGCTGCTCCAAGGCGAGGTAGTCGAGCTCGCTGCGGGTGAGCCGCTCCCGCGTCGCCTGGAGCTGCTCGGCGAGGTAGCTCGCCAGGGCCGCGGAGAGGAAGATGCCGCTGGTCTGCGCGAAGAGGAAGAAGGACAGGCGAGGGAGGGGCAGCGGGAGAACCCCGGCGGAAGGCGACGGCAGCCAGCCGCCGTTCAAACCCACGGAGACGAAGGTGAGGCCCAGGCTGGAGAGGGCAGCCGCGCCCACCGCCCCACGCCGCCCCAGCAGCACCGCGGAGATCACCACGGCGAGAGGGAACAGGAACACCAGGATCGACTCGGCGCCGCCGGTGAGCCACACCATGCAGGCGGCGATGAGCACGTCGCCCAGCACCTGGGCGTAGGCCAGGCGCAGGTGCCAGGCTCGGGCTCCCCGCAGCACCAGCAAGTAGACGAGGGACGCCGAGTAGGTGCCCAGGATGATGCTGAAGAGGGCCTGCTCGACCTGGCCTATCTGCGTGTCGTCGCCCTGGAGAACCAGCGCCGCCGAGCCGGCGAGCAGGACACTCACCAGCGCGATGCGCAGGAGCGTGAGCCAGACCAGGCGCCGGAACAACCCATCGCTCTCGGGGCGACTGATGGAACCCTCCGGGAGCTACTTGATGTTGCCGGCGAGGCTGAAGATGGGGAGGTACATGGCGATGAGGAACATGCCCACGCCACCACCCAGGAAGATCATGATCAGAGGCTCGAGCATCGAGGTCAGCGAGGAGATGGCGACGTCGACCTCGTCATCGTAGAAGTCGGCGATCTTGTTGAGCATCTGGTCCATTGCGCCGGTCGCCTCGCCCACGCCGATCATCTGCACCACCATGGGCGGGAAGACGTTGGTCTCCATCAGCGGCGCGGCGATGGTCTTGCCCTCGCTGATCTTGGTGCGCACGTACTGGATGGCGGCCTCGACCGTCTTGTTGCCGGCGGTCTTCCCGACCACGTCCAGCGCGTCCAGGATGGGCACGCCCGAGGAGATCATCGTGCCCAGGGTGCGGGTGAAGCGCGCCACCGCGACCTTGCGGACGAGGTCGCCGAAGATGGGCGTCTTGAGGACGAAGGAGTCCCACATCTTGCGCCCCTTGGCGTTGGCAAGGAACGCACGGAAGCCCATGACCACGGCGATGGTCACGCCCACCAGCACCAAGATGTACTTCTGCGTCCAGTTCGACAGGTCGATGACGAACTGGGTCGGACCGGGCAGCGTGCCGCCGAAGTCCTTGAACATCTTCTCGAACACCGGGATGACCTTGAGCAGCAAGATCGCCGTGATGCCGACACCCGCGACCATCACCAGCGCGGGATAGGTCATGGCGCCCTTTACCCGGCGCTTGAGCTTCTCGTTCTTCTCGATGTACGCCGCGAGGCGATTGAGGATGGTGTCGAGGATACCGCCGATCTCACCGGCGGCGACGAGCTGGACGTAGAGCTCGTTGAACACCTTCGGGTGGTCCTTGAGCGAGTCCGCAAAGGTGGCACCGCCCTCGACCTTGGTCTTCACCTGCAGCAGCACCGACCGCATCGCCGGGTTCTCGGACTGGTTGGCGAGGATGTCGAGGCACTGGACCAGGGGCAGACCTGCGTCGATCATCGTCGCGAAGGTTCGTGTGAAGATGACCAGGTCCTTCTGGTTCACCCCGCCAAGGCCTGGGAGCGAGATGTGGAACTCCATGGGCTTGCGCTTGACCTTGGTGGGCTGCAGCCCCAGCTGGCGCAGGCGCGACTCGACCGACTCCTGGTCGGCGGCCTCCATCTCGCCCCTGCGGGACTCACCGGCCTTGGTCTTGGCCTCGTAGACCCAGACCTGCTGCTTGGACTTGGCCTTCTGGGCGGTGGCGGGAGCGGACATGGTGCCTCCTCAAGGGAGCCGGCGGTCACGACCGCCGGGACGCGACGATGATAGCAGACGACCCAAACAATCAGGCTCAGCGGCCAGGGGGGCCCATCCCGGGGCCGCGTGCCGCGGTGCCCACGCCGCCCATCATGTTCTTCAGCTCGTCCGGGTCCGAGGAGCGGCCGAGTGCCTCGTCCAGGGTGATGAGCTTGCGCTGGAAGAGCGCGAGCAGGCTCTGGTTGAAGGTCTGCATCCCGAACTTCTGCTGGCCGACCTGCATCTGCGAGTAGATCTGGTGGACCTTGTCCTCGCGGATGAGGTTGCGGATCGCGGGGTTGGGGATCATCACCTCGAGCGCGAGCACGCGGCCGGGGGCGCCGGCACGGGGCAGCAGCGCCTGGGTCATCACGCCCTCCATGACGAAGGAGAGCTGGGCGCGCACCTGCGTCTGCTGGTGGGGCGGGAAGACGTCGACCACGCGGTTGATGGTCTGCACGCAGCTGTTGGTGTGAAGGGTGGCGAACGCGAGGTGGCCCGTCTCGGAGATGACCAGCGCCGCTTCGATCGTCTCCAGGTCGCGCATCTCGCCGACCAGCACCACGTCGGGGTCCTGGCGAAGGATGTACTTGAGCGCCTTCTTGAACGACTGGGTGTCGGCCCCCACCTCGCGCTGGTTCACCAGGCAGTTCTTGTGCGGGTGCAGGTACTCGATGGGGTCTTCGATGGTGACGATGTGCTCGTGCCGCTCGGTGTTGATCTTGTCGATGATCGACGCCAGCGTCGTCGACTTGCCCGAGCCGGTCGGCCCAGTCACCAGAATGAGCCCGCGAGGCTTCTTGGAGAGCTCGGAGACGATGGGCGGCAGCCCCAGCTCCGCGAAGGTGAGGATCTTGAAGGGGATGGTGCGGAAGGCGCCGGCGACCGCGCCACGCTGCATGAAGATGTTGGAGCGGAAGCGGGACAGGCCCTTGACGCCAAAGGAGAGGTCGAGCTCGTTCTCCTCCTCGAACTTGTGCTTCTGGGCGTCGGTGAGGATGGAGTAGCAGAGCTGCTTGGTCTCCACCGGGGTCATCGGCGCCGTCTTCAGCGGCACCAGCTTCCCGTCGATGCGCAGCTGCGGGGGGGAGCCCGTCGTCACGTGGAGGTCGCTCGCCCCCTTCTCGACCATCGCCTTCAGCAGCTGGTGCAGGTTGGGCACGGATCAGTCCCTTTCCGGTGTCGGGTCCTTGGGGTGCGCGTCCTAGAACTTGTCGGGGGCGGTGTTTCCGACGACTTCCTCGAGGCTGGTCGAGCCTTGCATCAGCTTGTTCAGGCCGGCCATGCGCAGCGACTGCATGCCCAGGCGGATGGCCTCCTGCTTGAGCTCCGCCGCGGAGGCGCCGTTGATGACCAGCTCCTTGAGGCCGTCCCACATGGGCATGACCTCGTAGAGCGCGACGCGGCCCTTGTAGCCGCGGTCGTTGCAGGTCTTGCAGCCACCGGGCTCGAAGACCTGGAAGGTGCCGATCTTGTCGGGGGGGATGCCCGCGTCGAGCAGCGCCTGCTCGTCGAGCTGCGACGGGACCTTGCACTCCTGGCAGAGGCGGCGCGCGAGGCGCTGGGCGAGGATGAGGTTGACCGACGCGGTGACGAGGAAGGGCTCGATGCCCATGTTCAGCATGCGGCTGATGGTCGAGGGCGCGTCGTTGGTGTGCAGGGTGGAGAGCACGAGGTGGCCGGTGAGGGCTGCCTTCACGCCGATCTCCGCGGTCTCGAAGTCGCGGATCTCGCCGATCATGATGATGTCGGGGTCCTGCCGAAGGAAGGAGCGCAGCGCCGACGCGAAGTTCAGGCCGATCTCGTCGTGCATCTGCACCTGGTTGATGCCCGCGAAGTTGAACTCGACGGGGTCCTCCGCGGTGGAGATGTTGTCGCTGACCTTGTTCAGCTCCTGCAGCGCCGAGTACAGCGTGGTGGTCTTGCCCGAGCCGGTGGGGCCGGTGACCAGCACCATGCCGTAGGGGCGGTCGATGGCGTCCTTGAAGTGCTTGAGCGGCTCGGGCTCGAAGCCGAGCTTGGTCATGTCCAGCTGCAGGTTGCTCTTGTCGAGGAGGCGCATGACCACCTTCTCGCCGAAGAGCATGGGGCAGACGGAGACGCGGAAGTCCATCTCCTTGCCGCCGCCCAGCTTGAGCTTGATGCGCCCGTCCTGGGGGAGGCGCCGCTCGGAGATGTCGAGGCTCGACATGATCTTCAGGCGGCTGATCATGGCGTTCTTCATCTTCAGCGGTGGGCGCATCACCTCGTACATCACGCCGTCGATGCGGAACCGAACCCGGAAGTCCTTCTCGTAGGGCTCGACGTGGATGTCGGAGGCCTTCTTCTTGATGGCGTCGAGGAGGATGAGGTTCACGAGCTTGACCACGGGCGCGTCGTCGGCGGCCCGGGCCATGTCGTCGGCGCTGTCCTCCTGGGACTCCTCGGCGACCTCCACGCCGGAGTCGTCCATCTCGCCGATGATCTCCTCCATCGACGGGCCCTTGGGGGCGTAGTAGCGCTCGATGGCCTCGCGAATGGCCATCTCGGAGGAGACGACGGTCTCGATGTTGTAGCCAGTGAGGAACTTGATGTCGTCCATCGCGAAGATGTTCGACGGGTCGCTCATGGCGATGATGAGCGAGGCGCCGGCGCGATTGACGGGGATGATGAGGTGCTTCTCGCAGACCTCCTTCGGCACGAGCTTGATGATCTCGGGGTCGATGTCGAAGTCTTTGAGGTTGATGGCCGGGACGCCGTACTGCTTGGAGAGGAAGTCGGTGAGCTTCGACTCCTCGATGGCCCCGGTCTTGATGAGGTGGTAGCCGATGCGGCCACCGGTCTTCGACTGCTCGTCCTGCGCCTTCTTCAGCTGGGCCATCGAGATCAGGTTCTCGCGGACCAGCAGTTCACCCAGTCGACCGCTCATCTGCACCTCGGGAGGTTCAACTTTGAACCGGGGAAGATTACGCGCCACCCTCGGAGCGGTCAAGGAGCCGGCCGGGCCGTTGCGGGAGGAAAAACCCCTTCGATTCCCTTGGGATCCACGTTTCCAGAACGGTTGACAACTCCGCCGCTCCACCCGAGTCTGCGCGGCCGTGAATCCCGACCCGACTGAACCTTCGGCCCCCATGCCTTCGGTCCCTCACGCGGCGGATCCCGACGCTCGCCGCCGGTTCGGCCGGTACTACACGCCCCGACCGCTGACCCGGGCGCTCTTCGGGCTGCTCGACTCGGCCCTCGCCAGTTCGGGAGGAGCAGGGGCCCACTCCCTCTGCGACCCGTGCTGCGGGCCGGGAGCCTTCCTGTCCGCGCCCGAGGCCCTGGCGTTCCGGGCCCGGCTCGGCCTGGACCTCGACGTCCCCGCGCTGGAGCAGGCCCGTCGTGACGCGCCCGACGCCACGCTGCTCGCCGGGGACGCCTACGCCGGGGGGCTGGACGCGCTCTGCGCCCAGGTCGCCGGACGCGGTCCGCTCGCAGTGGTGGGAAACCCTCCTTACGTCGCGAACTCGGAGCTGCTCAAGAGCGGGCGGTACCACGAGGTGCGCGACCGGCTGCTCCCCTTCGCCCGCGAGGTCGCCAAGGGCAGCAGCGTCCGGGACGACTACGTCCTCTTCTTCGGAGTCGCCGACCGGCTGCTCGAGGCGGCGGGCGGGGGCGCCATCGCCTTCGTCACCAGCGCTTCGTTCGTCGACAACTTCCTCTACGCCCCGCTGCGCCGCTGGCTGCTCTCCCGGTACCGCCTGCACGCGCTGGTGGAGCTCGGCCCCGAAATCTTCGAGGGCACGCGTGTGGCAACCGCCCTCTCGGTCTGGGTCCGCACGCCCCAGGGCCAGGAAGACGCCCCCTACCAGCACGCGCGGCTCCAGGGCTCGCGCGAGG
>CAZAIE010000285.1:0-7968 GCA_964485035.1 uncultured Myxococcaceae bacterium
TCGGCTACGCCCGGAAGCTGGGCGTGAAGACCGAGGACCTGCTGCTCTCCCAGCCGGACAACGGCGAGCAGGCGCTCGAGATCGTCGACATGCTCGTGCGCTCGAACGCCATCGACGTGGTGGTCGTGGACTCGGTCGCCGCCCTGGTGCCCAAGGCCGAGCTCGAGGGCGAGATGGGCGACGCGCACATGGGAGTGCAGGCCCGCCTGATGAGCCAGGCGCTGCGCAAGCTCACGGCGACCTGCTCGAAGAGCAAGACCATGGTCCTCTTCATCAACCAGCTCCGCATGAAGATCGGTGTGATGTTCGGCAACCCGGAGACGACCACGGGCGGCAACGCGTTGAAGTTCTACGCCTCGGTGCGGCTCGACATCCGCCGCGTCGGCACCATCAAGGAGGGCGAGAACAACGCGGTTGGCAGCCGGACGAAGGTGAAGGTCGCCAAGAACAAGGTCGCCTCACCGTTCCGGGAGACGGAGTTCGATGTGCTCTACGGCCAGGGCATCTCGCTGACCGGCGAGGTCGTCGACCTCGGCGTCGGGGCGAACATCATCGAGAAGAGCGGGAGCTGGTACTCCTACGGCGGCGAGCGCATCGGCCAGGGCCGAGAGGGGGCGAAGCAGTACCTCGCCGAGCATCCCGAGGCCCTGCAGGCCATCCGCCAGCAGCTTCTCCAGCGGAGCGGCATCGGCGTCGTGACCCCGCTGCCCGCCGCGGTGGCCGAGGGCGCCGCTCCCGCTGGCCAGCCAGCGAGCGACGAGACCGGGCCCAAGCCGTCGCGTCGCAAGGCGGCGTAGCGGCGGTGCGAGCGTGGTGCGAGGTGGTGCGAGCAGGCTTGATTGCCTGAGCCGCCCGGATCAGCGAGTGGCCAGAGTAGTGCGGGCTGCCAGACCTGGCGTGCACTGATTCGCAGATCGACCCAGAAACTTTCGCGCTCAATCCCCGAAAACGAAGACGGCGGGTGCTCACGCATCCACGTGAGCACCCGCCTTGTGTCCGCGCCGGCGGAACCCGGCAAATCGACACAGACACCCTTCGATTCTAGAGGAGAGGGCAAGCGTGAACGAGAGGAAGATTCGCCGCATGGCCGGCTACCTGGTGGCTCGGCTTGCGGAGGCGAAGTTCCGTGACGTCGCCGACCCCAGGACGGGGCCAACCCGGTGGCGGGTGGACCAGTTCCTGGTCGCCGCGACCGTGGCAGCGATGGCGGGATGCCGGAGCCTGCGCGAGGTGGAGGAGTTCACCGAGGCGCTCTCCCCGGAGTTGCGGAAGCGGCTTGGCTTCGAGCGGAGGCAGCCGGACACGACGCTGCGCGAGGCGCTCTGCGCGCTGTCGGTGGACGACCTGCGGGAATGCCTGCACCGCCTGGTGCACGCGGCCCTGCGGCGCAAGGCACTCGTGCCGGTGGGGCTGCCTTTCGGGGTCCTGGCGCTCGACGGCAAGGGCACCGCGCTGCGCTGCTGGGACGACGACTTCGTGCAGAAGGTCCAGCCAGAGCACGGGCTTCCCTATGGGCTCGCTCGGACGGTCACCTCCACGCTGGTCTCCGCGGCGGGCAGGCCCTGCGTCGACGCCATTCCGCTCCCGGCCGACACCAACGAGATGGGCCACTTCAAGGCGGCCTTCGACAGCGTGAAGCAGACCTACGGCAGCCTCTTCCGCCTGGTGACCTACGACGCAGGTGCGCTCTCGAACGAGAACGCCCAGCACGTCGTCAATGGCGGCAAGGACTACCTGCTGGCGCTCAAGGGCGAGCAGCGGACGATGTTCAAGCTCGTCGAGGAGCTGCTCGACCCGACCGAGGTCGTGGCCGAGACCGTGGACGTGCTCGACAACCACACCACCGTCACTCGGAAGCTCGTGCTGCTGACCGCTCAGCAGAACTGGGCCTACGGCGACGGCAAGGGCTCGCTCGAGTCGGTCTGGCAGCACGCGCGGACCTTCCTGCGGGTCGAGTCCGTGTTGACCAAGGACGGCGTGGCAGCCCGGCGTGAGGCCAGGCTCTTCGTCTCCAGCCTCGAGGAGAAGGTCCTCACGCCAGCGCAGTGGCTCCTGGTCGTGCGCAGCCACTGGGGCGTCGAGAACAACAACCACCACACGCTCGACACGGCCTTCGCCGAGGACGAGCGGCCGTGGATCGTCGCCAATGGCAACGGGATGCTCGTCGCGCTGGTCATCCGGCGCATCGCCTACTCGTTGCTGGCGCTCTTCCGTAGCGTGAGCCTGCGCGGCGAGCAGAAGGGCGAGATCGCCTGGGCCAGCCTCATGCGGTGGGTCTGGCAGACCGCCGTCGCCGTGACAAAGGCGCACTTGGAGGCACTCAGGCCGAGAGAGGCTGCCGTCGTCCGGAGCTGAGTCGCCGGGTTCCGCCGGTCCGGGCGCCACAGACAGCGCAGGTAGCCGCCTCGAAGCTCGGGCACGCCGGTGCCTGTGCGTCGCGGCGTGCCTCCGTGGGGCTCCTCAACCGCTTGCCGGCCCTCCGCCAGGCGTCGCCCGCCGCATGCAAGACCCGCACCGGATCAAGCCTGGTGGTGCGAGCGCGCGTTCAGGGCGGTGTCGGTGGGTTGTGATATCAAGCTGAACGCGCGTACAGTACGCCAGTTGCCGGGGGTCTGCCCATGAAGTTCGCCGCCCTGCTCGAGCACAACGTCCCGAAGGAGCTCGTGGCCGCGCTGGAGGCCGTCTACGGCCCCGACTGCTTGCGCCTCCAGGCGCGCGCCTTCCGCGAGTACGGCCTCCTGGGGCCCGGCAACGTGGTCATCGAGGGGGCCACCGGCTCCGGCAAGACCGTCTGCGCTGAGGTCCCGGCCCTCAAGGCTGCGCTCGAGAAGCGCCGCTCCATCTTCATCGAGCCTCAGCGCGCCCTCGCCCACGAGAAGTACTGCTGGCTGAAGAAGGCCTATGGACCCCTGGGGCTCACCGTGGTCGTTTCCTCTCGCGACCACCAAGAGTTCGACAGCGAGATCGCCCGCGGCGGCTTCGACATCGCGGTGGTGGTCGTCGAGAAGCTGCACGGGCTGCTGGTCTCCCAGCCCCGGCTGCTGGAGCAGGTCGGCATCGTGGTGGTCGACGAGCTACAACTCCTGGGAGACCCGAAGCGTGGCCCGACGCTCGAGATGCTGATCACCAAGATCCTGCGCGCGAAGCCCTCCCCGCGGATCATCGGCCTCTCGGCGGTGCTCGGGGACGCACGGGCGATCGCCGAGTGGCTCGGCGCGAGGGTGCTCGTCGAGAGGCAGCGGCCGATCGACCTGCGCAAGGGCTACCTGTGCAAGGGCCGCTTCATCTACCGCGACCACAACACCGGGGCCCAAGGCGTCGAGGAGGGCTTCACCGACCCAGGCTCCGACCGGCGCGAAGACCGGGTCGCGGCGGCGCTCAACGACCTGGCGGTCAAGCGGCACGAGCAGGTGATCTTCTTCGACCCCGACCGTCGCGCCACCGTGAAGGATGTGATGCAGCAAGCGCCGCGACTGCAGCTGCCGCCGGCGACCGAGACGATCGAGCGGCTCAGCGACCTGGAAATCAGCCACGCTCGTGACCTCTTGATCGATTCCGCCCAGTACGGGGCTGCGATCCACACCGCGGACATGTCGTCCGAGCAGCGCGAGATCGTCGAGGACGGCTTCCGCAAGGGGGAGATCCGGGTGATCTTCTCGACGACCACGCTGGCCATGGGCATGAACCTGCCCGCGCGGAACGTGCTCATCGAGACTCGGCGCTGGGATCTCGACCAGGAAACCGGGCTCTGGCGGATGATCGACATCCCGGTCTCCGAGGTCGAGAACATGAGTGGGCGCGCGGGCCGCTACTCGCTCGAGAAGGAGTTCGGTCGGGCGGCCATCCTCGAGGACAGCGAGTTCCACGGAAGAGCCGACGACACCAAGTACTTCGCGGGTGAATGCGAGCCGGTCACCTCCAAGCTGAAGGATGCCCCCCTCGCGAACCATGTCCTCGGCATCATCGCGGCACGCTCGGCGACGACCCGTGCGCAAGTGACGGAAGTGCTTCTCTCGTCCTTGAGCGGGACCACTACCTGGGCCGCGGCGAAGGACCGCGGGCCATTCGAGGCGCTCGTCGCGAAGGCGCTGCAGAAGTGCATCGACGGCAGGTTGGTGACCGAGGTCGAGGGGCGCCTCCAGGCAACCGACCTGGGGATGGTGTCCGCATCCAAGGGGCTGCACGTCAGCACCACCGTGACCCTCGCCAACTGGGCGCGCGAGAACACCGAGGCTCCTTGGGCAGAGCTGGAGGTGCTCACGCTCCTCGCGCTGACGAGGGACGCCTACGACATCCACGCCGGCGTCGGGGTCGACCGCTGCAACGCCGACTACCGCAGGATGATGCTCGAGCGTGCCCGGGCAGTGGCGAAGAACCGTCCGCTCTTCCAGCCCTACCTCGATGGGACGCTCGTGGCGGAGAGCCCGGAGATCCTGGCATTCAAGAAGGCACTCCTCGTCGATGACTGGATGAACGAGGCGTCGCTCGTGGAGCTTGAGGAGCAGTACGAGCTCTGGCAGGGCCACATCGGCAGGATCACGCACGACTACGCCTGGCTGGCAGAGGGGCTCGCGGCGATCGCCGGGGCGGTGGGCTGGACCCAGGAGCGGCAGGACGACCTCTTCCACCTGGCGACGCGCGTGGCCTTCGGCATCCGGGACGACGCGGTCGGAGTCGCCAAGCTGAACGTCCCCGGGCTCGGGCGCGGCTCGATCCGTGCGGTCGTTCGCGCCGGGCTGAAGACGCGCGAGGACCTCGCGAGCAAGACCCGGGAGGAGTTGGAGCAGGCCATCAAGGACAAACGGATCGTTCGGAAGCTGTGGGCGAAGCTCCATCCGGACGAAGCCGACGTCGTCCCGATGACGCCGCAATCGCCGCCCGCTCCTCAGGTCCCAGCGCCTCCTCCAGCGGTAGCGGTGCCCCCGGTGCGGCCCGCGCCGCCCAAGCCTGAAGTGGCGGAGGTGCTGCCGCTTGCCGCAGAGGCAGAGGCCCCCTACGGCGGCCCGCGCCTGCGGTTCGACAAGCTGCAGCACCGCATGTGGTACGGCGACCAGGAGGTCCCGACGGCGCCGCCTGTGGCCGCGACGCAGGGCCGACCGTGCCGAAAGAAGGGCGAGCCCAAGCTGCCGAAGAAGACCCCCAGCTACCTGCCGCCGCAGCAGTTCAACCTGCTGATGATCCTCGGCTCGAAGAACCAAGGCGTGGTTCGGGCGGTGGAGCTCTGGGAGAAGCTTGGGGAGTTGGGCAGCCTGCGCAAGCCGGGGACCACGCCGGAATTGCGCAACTTGAAGCACCGCACGAACTCCATCCTGCGCTCCATCCTTTGCCCGCTGGGCGTTTCCAGGGCAGAGGTCGACCTCTTGATCGCCCTCGTGCCCAACATCGGCCTGCGCCTCAGGGCCAGCAGTGTCGAGATCGTCGGCTGGCCCGACGGCGCTGAGCAGCCGAAGGTGGCGTAGCCGCTCCAGTGGTTGATCGGCCGTCTCTCAAGAGCGCATCGGAGAGGGAGCGCCTGCTGCGAGACGCGGCGCAAGTCGCCCTTCCGTTAGTTCCGCAAGCCACGTCTTGGCCTCGGGGTAGAGACTGCCGTCCAGGACGAACTCCTGTCCGCGCGCTGCCGCCTGGAGGAGCGCGTGACCGCGGCTTGTGGACCAGCGCTCTGCGTTCGCGTGGTAGCTGAGCGGCTTCCTTCCGCCCGGAACCATCCACCCAGGCACCGACCAGAGCGAGGGGCTTGGCGCCTCGGCCGCGGTGAGCCGCCTCGCCGGCGAGTAGGTGGGGAAGAAGCCCGCCGAGCCTTCGCGCGTCGCCGCGACATAGAGGGTGTTGGTGGCGTCGGTCTCGAACGCCAGGTGGGGGTGACGCGCCGCCCAGCGCCACTGCTCGAGCTTGGGCCGCACGTCGGTATCGACGTGGGCGACCTCGCCGACCTCGAGCCAGCCCCGGATCGCGTGCATCGGAGCGCCGCACCATCGGAGGCGATCGTCGACCATCCGAAAGAGCCCCCAGAAGAGGAACACATCTCCGACGCCGACGGCTTGGTTGTGGAGGTGTCCCTGGGCCGAAGCGCACTGGCCAAGCACTGGTCTCCACCCGCGCGCTCGACGCACAACGTCGCGTCGGAGGTCGGGGTCCAGGTGCGCGCCCGAGTCTGCCCGGATCCTGCCCTTGGTCAGGCGCTCCACCAGCTCGCCGACGTCACGGCCGTTCCACGACAGGTCGCAGTACCTCACCGGCGAACGCGTGTCGGGAATCGGGAGAGCGAGCATCGCCCCGTCCGGCAAGATGGGACTTGGGCACCCACCGCTGGCCGAGTCGAAACCCCTACGGCTCAGGATGAGCTTCACCGGCAACCACTCCCAGCCCGGCCGCAGGGAGGGCAAGGTCGGGTCGCCTTGGCACGGCGAGTGCCT
Organism: uncultured Myxococcaceae bacterium; assembly: GCA_964485035.1. Classification (GTDB taxonomy): domain Bacteria; phylum Myxococcota; class Myxococcia; order Myxococcales; family UBA5297; genus CAZAIE01. The sequence goes on from CAZAIE010000285.1 coordinate 6,414, forward strand.
GCCGGAGCCCCAGGCGGCGGCGCCTTCGCGGCGAAGCAAAGGATGCGGTCCGCCTCGGCCATTTCTGCATCGGTGAGCCTGTCGCTCATCAGGACCCTGAAGTGGCGTGCCGCGAGCAGCGGCGCATGCGTGGCGAAGGCTGGTCCCGCCTCGCCGAAGTAGCGGAACAGGTCGAAAGTGACGACCGGGCCGCGCTTGGTGCCCGAGGCTCTCTTGTGCGGCCCAATGCCGACCCAGGTGATCTTCTGGGCGATCTTGTTTCTCACCGCCTCTGCTCCCCGCCCTCCGACACCGATGACGGCGCCGAAGTCCCAGGCGCGGACCTCGCCCATGCAGTCGCGGTTGCCGAACTCGCCGGTCTTGGGGTCCGGGTCGCCACTGTGTGTTCGCGTGTAGATGAGCGTTCGCGGTCGCAGAGCGTTCAGGGACAAAGTCAGCCTCCTGCGCGTGGTGCCCATGCTACGCGGCGCTGGAGGGTCGCGCGAGCCGACGTCCAGCTGCAGCAATCGTCTCTCGGTCCCACTGAGCTTCAGCGCTCTGCTCGAAGGCGGGCCTACAGGCTGCGGACGGGCCACCTCGTGATCCGACGTTGCACCGGTGATGCAGCGACGCTGCACCTGCGAGACGCGACCGCCCCCGGGATCCCGACGTTGCACTGAGGCTGCAGCGACGCTGCAGCGGTGATGCAGCGGCGGTGCGGGGAGCGCCGCCGGCGTCGTTCGCACCCCGATAGCGACTGAAGAAAAAGGCGTTGGTGTTGCGCTGGTGCTGCATCGGCGGGGCCCGTTCGCGCTCGCCGAGTCGCACCATCTGTTCGTCGTTCTCACGCGCCGGCCGCTCCGGCTCGCGGGCTTCGAAGCCCGCGTGTGCCCGGAGCCGCCATGGGAGCGTGGGACGCGCTGTTGTCGTGGTGTCGGTGTGAGCTGTCCAAGGAGAAGACCAGGACCAGCTACGAGGAGGTGAAGCGCCGTCGCGCGGAGCTGGCTGCGCTTTGCTCCCCGGCCGAGGTGCTCGAGCTCCTCGACCGCAGGACCTCCGCCCCAGACGGTCCTGAGCTCTTCGACCAGCGGGACCGAGTCCTGCGAGCGCTCATCGAAGAGCACCAGGGTGGCACCGCGGCGTTCGTGCAGCCGCTACTCATCCTCGCCTTCGCCCCTACCCTGATCTCCCTGCACCGCCGCTTCCCTCGCCACGCCGCAGACGGCGACCTGGTGAACCTCGTCCTCGAGGTCTTCCTCGAGCAGCTGGGAGCGTTCCCGGCGGCGCTCCGATCCAGGGCCGTGGCACTGCGCCTGGCCCGCGGCACCGAGAAGCTGGTCTGCCAGCGGCTCGGCCGCGAGCTTCGGCGCGAGGCAGCCGAGGCGCGCGCGGCGGTGGAGGTGGCCGCCCACAGCGACCTACTCGAGGTACAGCCGGAAGGTGGCTTCCTCGCGCTGCTGGGCGACGCCCGGCACCAGGGGCTCTCGCCCGACGACGTGGCGGACGCCGAGCGGGCTCTGGCGGTGCTCGTCGAGAGGCGCGTGATCAAGAGGATCGAGCGCCACCTACTCCTCGT
>CAZAIE010000286.1:0-7956 GCA_964485035.1 uncultured Myxococcaceae bacterium
GAGACCAAGGCCTGAGCCCGTGACGGGCGCTGGGGGCTGGCGGGGGCGCCGGCGCGCCCCCGGAGGCGGCGCGAGGCGCTATCATGCGCCGCCCATGCTCCGCATCCCGCTGTACCTCAAGCTGATGTTCTCCTACGTGCTGGTGGGCACCCTGGTGGTGCTCCCCACGTTCCTCTACGTCCGCGTCTTCCAGGCGCGCGAGGTGCAGGCGCTGCTGCGCGACGAGCTGCGTCTGGAGGCGGAGAACCTCGCGACCGGCCTCTCCCGCCTTCCTCCCGAGGAGGTGGACTCGGCGCTGCGCTTCGCCCTGGCCAGCAGCGCTCGGCGCACCACCTTCATCGCGCTCGATGGCCGCGTCCTCGGCGACTCGGTGGTCACCGGGAAGACCCTGGAGAACCACCTCGACCGCCCGGAGGTGCAGGCGGCGCTGAACGGCCCGGAGGGCGTAGGGACCGCAGAGCGCGCGAGCGGCAGCTCGGGGCAGGGCTATCTCTACGCCGCCGCCCGCTACCCGCGGACCGGCGTCGCGCGCGGGGTGGTGCGCCTGGCGGCGTCGACCGCGACGCTGGAGCAGGCCAACTCCGCGAGCCTGGACATGCTCGGCCGGGCGGGGGCCGTCGCCGCCTCGGCGGCGGTGCTCTTCAGCCTGGTGGCGGCGTTCGTGGTCTCGCGGCCACTCCGTCGCATCGCGGACGGGGCGCGGGCCTTCGCCGCCGGCGACTTCGGGCACGACCTGAAGGTGCGCTCCCGGGACGAGCTGGGGGAGGTCGCCCGGGCGCTCGAGGACCTGGCGGCGCGGCTGCGCGAGCGCCTGCTGCAGGTGGGCGCCGACCGCGTCTCCTTGCGCGCGCTGCTCGACGACCTGCCGGTGGGGGTGCTGGTCTACGGGCCGGACGGCGAGCTGGAGATCGTGAACGGGCGGGCGAGGGCGGTCTGCGCCATGACCCCGGACACCGAGGCGGAGCGGGCGGTGGCGCTCGCGGCGCTCCCCGAGCAGGCCGCGGCGCGGCGGCAGGCGATGGACGAGAGCGTGATGCGCGAGGCGCCGCTGACGCTGCCTTGGGCCGCCAGGACTGGCCTTCGCGCCCGGTGGATCCCGCTGCCCCGGCCGGACGGCTCCCGCCAGCCCGCCCTGGCGATCATCGAAGACGCGGGGGAGGGCGCGGAGCAGGTGGAGGCCGCGCTGCGCAGTGCCGCCGAGCAGCTGCGCGCCGCCGCGACGCGCGCGGACCCGGAGCGGCTCGAGGCCGCCGCGGCCGCGTGCGAGCGGGCCTTTCCGCGTCGGCCCCCCCAGCCGCACGAGGTCGCTCCGGCCGCGCTCGAGGCGCTGGTGTCCGGCGCGGTCGCGGCCCTCGCACCGCTCGCTGCCGCCCGCCGGGTGGAGATCTCCGTGACGCTCCCTCCGGGCGCGGTGCAGGTCGTGGACGCGGGGGCGCGGGTGGCGCGGGTGGTGCGCGAGGTGCTGCGCAGCGCCCTCGAGGAGGCCGAGCCGGGCAGCCGGGTCGCGCTGCGCGCCGAGGTGCTGGCCACCGCGGTCCGGGTGCGCGGGCCCCTGCCTGCCGAGGCGGTGCTGGCCGAGGCGGACCGGACGCTGCGCGCGCTGGGGGGCGAGGCCTCCCGCGAGGGGGCGGGGCCCCACGGCGAGTCGCTCCTCCTCCTGCCGCGGGCCTGAGCCATGGACCAGTCCCTCCAGGAGGTCACCTCCCCGCCCGCGACCCAGTTCGAGATCCACGAGCGCCAGCAGCTCGAGGTGCGCTTCAACTATGCGCTGGGCAGCGAGACCGGCCCGCAGCGCTACACCATCGACGCCTTCCTCTTCGTCCCCCGGAACGTGGGCGTGAACCGGGGCAACTACGACCGCGCCGAGTTCTACTCGGACGTGACCCCGCTGGTGCGCCTCGACGCCGCGCCCATGCCGCTCACCCGGCTGGCCGACCCGAGCCACCCCGACTCGCCGCTCTCGCGGCTGGAGCGCGCGCGGCAGGAGTTCTGCGCCAGCGCGCACCCTCCGCCCTCCAAGCCTCTCGCGGTCCCGGTGAAGCTCTACGCCTACCTGTTCACCATCGGCGCCCGGGCCGAGCTCACCCGGCTGGGACGGCTGGCCGCGGAGGCCGCCCCTGAGCTGGAGGTGGAGCTGTCGGCTGCGCTCGGGCGGATGCGCGATGCGCTCTGGGCGTACCGCCGGGTGCGCGCGTCGTTCTGGGCCTTCGAGGCGGTGTGCCACCCCGACTTCGCCGAGGAGCTGCGCGCCTCGGACGAGTACATGAGCCTGTTCGTGGACGAGCGGCTCACCCGCTTCGTGGACGCGGTGGCCGCCGAGCCGGCGCTGCGCGACGGGACGGGGCGCGCGGTGCGCTGCCGCCTGCTCGCCGCGGGGCTCGCGCGCGAGGAGGCCCGCTACCGCCAGAAGTACGGCTACCTCACGCTGGAGGCCGCGGGAGGCGGGGCGGGGGAGTACTTCGCCTACCGCTCGGGGCTGCTCAAGAAGGCGGTCCAGAGCGCCCTCTACCTGGACATGCGCGAGGTGAAGGTGGACACCTTCGTGCGCAACGCGGTCGGGGCCGTGGCTGCGGCGCTCGCGGCCATCTGGGCGACCGCGCTGGCGATGACCTTGCCAGGCAGCTTCGCGGACCTGCCTAGCCGCACCAAGTGGGCGCTCTTCGCCGCGGCCGTGGGCGCGTACGTCCTCAAGGACCGTATCAAGGCGGTGACCAACGAGTTCCTGGTCCCGCGCCTGCGCCAGTTCGACCACACCCGCTGGCTGGGTGGAGAGGCGCTCGCCGCGGTGGGGCTGGGCATGCTCAACGCGCGCCTACGCGAGCGGATGCGGTTCGTGCACGAGACCGACGTCCCGCAGGACATCCTCGCCGCGCGGCGCAGCCGCCGCACCGTGCGCAACGCCCTGGCGCTCACCGAGGAGGTCATCCACTACCGCAAGGTGCTGGAGACCTCGAGCGAGGAGGAGGCGCCGCTGCCCCGGGGCTACTGGGTGCGCGACATCCTGCGCCTCAACGTGCGCCACTTCCTCACCCGTCTCGACGAGCCGCTGGACCCGGTGGAGTACTTCGACCTGGGCCAGGACGCGTTCGCACACGCGAAGCTGCCCAAGGTCTACCACCTGAACATGGTGTTGAAGACCACCCGCGAGACCGCGACCACCGTGCAGGAGCGCACCGAGACCATCAAGGTGCTGCTGAACAAGGAAGGGTTGGTCCGGGTCGAGGCCCACGACCGCGGCGTGCCCGTCACTGACCGCCGGCGCACGGCCCTGCGCCTGCCCTCGTCGCTGCGCGCCCGGCCCGGCCGGAAGGCCGACTAGGCAAGAACAGTCGAGCAGGCAAGGACGAGCCCGAGAACAAGTTGGTCGCGAGACGGGTCGGACCGCAGGTCGTCGAGCAGGCAGGGACCAGGGCCCGCGAGGTCAAGTTCGAGCAGGCAAGGACGGCCCCCCCCTCATCCGAGAAGAGGGGATGGGGGAGAGGGCCCTCATGCCCTCCGGGGACGCCCCAGACGAGAGCACTTGGGCGTAGCTCATGGCCGGGTGCCGTGGCCACTTTTGCCCTTCCCTTCGACCGGCGAAGTCCCTATCCTGCGCGCCGTTCGCAGACCCCCTTCCACCCTGGAAAAAGGGGCCCCTGGGAATCGGCAACCCGGCGCGGAAGGCGACGGGGGGCCACGGCGTCGCAGGTCCATCTGGGGCCCGACGCCGAGCGCGCACAGACTCGGAGGCAGCTCAATGGCTCAGAAGTACGTGTACTTCTTCGGAAATGGAAAGTCGGAAGGCCGCGGCGACCAGAAGGAACTCCTCGGCGGCAAGGGCGCAGGGTTGGCCGAGATGACCAACATCGGCCTGCCCGTCCCTGCGGGCTTCACCATCTCGATCGACGCGTGCGTGGCCTACGAGGTCGGCGGCAAGAAGATGCCGAAGGGCCTCGACAAGGAGGTCCTGCAGCACATCGCCAAGCTCGAGAAGACCACGGGCAAGAAGTTCGGCGACGCCAAGGACCCGCTGCTCGTCTCCGTGCGCTCCGGCGCCGCCCGCTCCATGCCGGGCATGATGGAGACGATCCTCAATCTCGGGCTCAACGACATCTCCGTCGAGGGCCTGGCGAAGAAGACCAACAACCCCCGCTTCGCCTACGACGCCTACCGCCGCTTCATCCAGATGTTCTCCACCACCGCCATGGGCCTCTCCAAGGAGCCGATGGAGGAGATGCTGCACGCGCTCAAGCACAAGCGCGGCACCAAGCTCGACACCGACCTCGGTGCGGACGACTGGAAGGAGCTGTGCGGGCAGTTCAAGGCCTTCTACAAGGAGAAGAAGGGCGAGGACTTCCCCCAGGACGTCATCAAGCAGCTCTGGGGCGCCATCGCCGCCGTCTTCAACAGCTGGCAGGCCGAGAAGTGCGTGACCTACCGCCGCGTCGAGAAGATCACCGACGTGAAGGGCACCGCGGTCAACGTGGTGCAGATGGTCTTCGGCAACAAGGGTGAGGGCTCCGGCACCGGCGTCTGCTTCACCCGCGACCCGAACACCGGCGAGAACGTCTTCTACGGCGACTACCTCATCAACGCCCAGGGCGAGGACGTGGTGGCCGGCATCCGCACCCCGCTCAAGCTGAGCGAGCTCGACAAGCAGCTGCCCGCCATCTACAAGCAGCTCGTCGCGGTGCGCAAGACGCTGGAGAAGCACTACAAGGAGATGCAGGACCTCGAGTTCACCATCGAGGACGGCAAGCTCTACATGCTGCAGTGCCGCACCGGCAAGCGCAGCCCCCGCGCCACCTTCCAGATCGCGGTGGACATGGTGAAGGAGAAGCTCATCACCAAGGAAGACGCGGTCATGCGCGTCAGCCCGGTGGACATCGAGCGCCTCTTCTACCCGGTCATCGACTCCAAGATCAGCAAGGCCGACCTGGCCTCCAAGCAGATCGCCACGGGCATCAACGCCGTCCCCGGCGCCGCCGCGGGCGAGGTGGTGTTCAGCGCCGCCGAGGCCGAGGCGCTCAAGGCCCAGGGCAAGAAGGTCATCCTGGTCCGTCGCGAGACCAGCCCCGAGGACGTGGGCGGCATGCACGCCGCCGAGGGCATCCTCACCGCCACCGGCGGCAAGACCAGCCACGCGGCGGTCGTCGCCCGCGGCTGGGGCAAGTGCTGCGTCGTCGGCTGCGAGAAGCTGAACATCGACTACGCCACCCAGACCATGAAGGTCGGGGACAAGCTGGTGAAGAAGGGCGACTCGCTCACCCTCGACGGCTCCGAGGGCATCGTCTACCTCGGCTCGCTGCCGCTGGTGAAGCCGGAGCTGCCCGAGGCGTACTTCGAGCTGATGAAGTACGCGGACGGCCTGCGCCGCCTCAAGGTGCGCACCAACGCCGACACCCCGTACGACTCGGAGAACGCGGTGAAGATGGGCGCCGAGGGCATCGGCCTCTGCCGCACCGAGCACATGTTCTTCGACAGCGAGGAGCGGCGCGACGCGATCCAGGAGATGATCGTCGCGGACACCGTGGAGGCCCGCAAGAAGGCGCTCAACAAGCTGCTCCCCATCCAGCGCAAGGACTTCTACGGCATCTTCAAGGCGATGGACGGCCGCCCGGTCACCATCCGCCTGGTCGACCCGCCCCTGCACGAGTTCGTGCCGCACGACGAGCCGCACCAGCGCGAGCTGGCCAAGAAGATCGGCGTGGACTTCGAGAAGGTCCGCCACCGTGTCGAGCAGCTGCACGAGGCCAACCCGATGCTCGGCCACCGCGGCTGCCGCCTCGCCATCACCTACCCCGAGATCCTCGAGATGCAGGTCCGGGCGATCATCGAGGCGGCGGTGCAGTGCAAGAAGGAGGGCATCCCTGTGGTGCCCGAGATCATGCACCCGTTCGTACTCGACCAGAAGGAGTTCGGCATCATCGAGGACGGCACCCGCAAGGTGGCCGAGGAAGTCCTCAAGGCGGCCGGCGTCAAGGTCCCGTACATGGTGGGCACGATGATCGAGGTGCCCCGCGCGGCCCTGCTGGCCGACGAAATCGCCCAGCGCGCGGAGTTCTTCTCCTTCGGCACCAACGACCTCACCCAGATGACGATGGCCCTCTCCCGTGACGACGCCGGCCGGTTCCTCCCGGACTACGTCGACGCGAAGAAGGCCGCGGTCTTCAAGGACGACCCGTTCCAGTCCCTCGACCAGCACGGCGTGGGCAAGCTGGTGAAGCTGGGCGTGGACCTGGGCCGCACCAGCCGCCCGAAGCTCAAGGTCGGCGTCTGCGGCGAGCACGGTGGCGACGCGCAGAGCGTGAAGTTCTTCCACAAGGTCGGCCTGGACTACGTGTCCTGCTCGCCCTACCGCGTGCCGATCGCCCGGCTGGCGGCGGCGCAGGTGGTGGTCGAGGAGAAGCGTGCGGCCGCCGCGGGCAAGGGCAAGAAGCCCGCGAAGAAGCCCGCCAAGAAGGGCAAGAAGTAGGAAGGTCCCTGAGCTGAACCTGCCGGGGGACGGGAGCCACGCTCCCGTCCCCCGGCGTCTTGTTGGGTTTCCGTCAGCTCGCGCGGTAGATGGCTTCGGCCTTGGCTACGGCCGTCCGGTACGCCTCGGCGATGGCCGACGAGGGTACGCCCAGATCGCCCGCGAGCAGGTAGGACTTCTCGAAGTCGGCCCGCTCCCAGGCCTGCGCCAGCTGCCAGGGCGGGTCGAGCGACGAGCCCTGGCCGGTGAGCGTGGCCTTCACCTCCGGCCGCAGCGAGAGCCCCGCCAGCACCTCCTCGAGCGGGCGGCCGACCAGCGCGTCCAGCGCCGAGAGCAGCCCCACCAGGAACAGGTCCAGCCGGTGGGCTCCCATCCCCGCCGTCCCAGCGAGCTGCTCGAGGAACATCGCCCGGACCAGGCTGGTGACGACCAGCTCCTCGGGCTGCCCCTCGCCCAGGGACGCCAGCGCGGCCACCGTGGCCCACTGCCTCAGCGGCCGCTCGCCCAGGAGCGTGAGCGCCTGGCGGATGCTGGTGACCCGGCTGCTCCAGCGGAACGCGGCGGAGTTGAGGAAGCGCAGCAGCTTCACCGAGAGCGCCACGTCCTGCTTGACGATCTGCTCGAGCGCCTCGAACCCCACCTCCGGGCGGTTCAGCTCCTCGAGCAGCCGCAGCGAGCCCACGCGGCTGGGGGGGATCTCCCGGGTCGAGAGGATCTCCGGGCGGCAGAAGAAGTAGCCCTGGAAGAAGCGGTACCCCAGCTCCTTCGCCTGGGCGACGTCCTCGCGGGTCTCCACCTTCTCCGCCAGGAGCCGAAGCCCTGGTCGGCGGGCGGCCAGGGTGGCGAGGCGGGCGCGCTCCTCGGCGGCCGTGGTCAGCCGGAAGTCCACCTTCACGAAGTCGGCGAGGTCGAGCAGCGGCTCGTACTCCGGGGCGTAGACGAAGTCGTCGAGCGCCAGGGCGTAGCCCGCGCGCTTCAGCTCCACGCACGCGGCCAGCACCTCGGCGTCGGGCGAGACCGTCTCCAGCACCTCGGCCACGGTCTGGGCCGCGGGCAGCGCCAGCACCCAGCGCTCGAGCAGGGCCTGCCGCGTGAGGTTGATGAACGCCCGCTTCTGGCCGGTGAGCGCCGCCCAGTCGAAGGCCAGCAGGCTGCTGTGGATCACCCGGCCCGACGCTTGGTCGGGGTCCAGCCCGGTGAACCAGTTCTGGGTCGAGGACGAGCGGAAGAGCAGCTCGTAGGCGTAGGTCTCACCACTGGTGTCGAGGATGGGCTGGCGGGCGACGTGGGCTTCCATGCCCGGGAGGATAACGCTCAGGGTGTGGCCAGCGCCTCCCCGGCGAGGCGCCAGCGGCGCAGCCGGAGATTGGGACCGACCCCCACCACCTCGCCGTCGTCCATGGGCGTCTAGGGGCGAGACTCGTCGGGCGGCTCGCTGGCGAAGGTGAGCCGGCCGGTCTCGTGGGCGACGCACAGCTCGCGGTCGCCCGAGCGCACCCCCA
>CAZAIE010000287.1:0-7955 GCA_964485035.1 uncultured Myxococcaceae bacterium
CAGCTGGCCGGCCGGCGGCGCGGCCGTCGCTCGACGACAGCGACTCGGAGGTCACGGTCATCGACGCGGAGCTGCAGGCTCGCATCCGGGCGCAGCTCGCCGCAGAGGCGACCGAGGGCGCAGACGAGGACGAGGAGCGCGAGGCGTCCGACGAGGAGCAGGACGAGTCGTTCGAGGAGGAGCAGGACGAAGAGTACGAAGCGGACGAGGACGAGCAGGACGAGGAGCCGGCGGACGAGGACGACGAGCTGTCCGCGGCGGACCGGGCGAAGGAGGCGAAGATGCGCGAGCGCGACGCCCGCATCGCCGCCGCCATGGCCGGCCCGACCTCGCACAAGTTCAGCGACCAGGACAAGACGCCGCAGGGCCAGAAGGCCATCGCCCAGGGCATCGAGAACAAGCGCCGCGCGGGGAGCTACGACTACACCCGCTCGGCCGGCGCCGACTTCGACTGGCCGGACTTCGACCCCGAGAGCATCGGCGAACTCGAGCCCTGGCTCTGCTACACCGCCGACGGCAAGGGGGGCTGGTTGGACCTGAACGCCATCGCCAGCGGCAAGGACCGCCGCGGCACCGCCGCCTACCGAATGCTGGGCGTCACCAAGGCCGAGGCGTTGCAGCGAGTCGACGAGAAGTCTCAGAAGCTGCTCGACAAGCTGCTCTCCCTCCCCGACGCGGAGCTCGCGAAGCAGGCCCCGAGCTACGACCTGAAGAAGTCCAGCCGCTACACCTACCGGGACTACCTCCACGGCCTGAAGCTGGAGTTCGCCGACCTCACCCGCCGCGCCAATGCACAGGCGCAGCGCGGGCTCGACGAGGCGAACCGGATGATGAAGGAGGAGATGGACGGGAACATCTCCGCGGCCAAGAAGGGCGGCCTGCTCGACCCCATCCAGGGCGTGACCATGGAGGACTGGGCGGCGGCCAACGCGAAGATCGCCTCCGGGACTGGCCTCCCCGAGATCCTCAAGGTGCTGGGCATCGAGAAGCCGGTGTGGGACACGGTGAGCGCCGAGTGGATGGCGCGCATGTCCCGGGACACGACCTTCGCCATCTCCACCGTCTACGGCCAGGCCTTCACCAACCCGAACATCGGCAAGTTCGCGCCCAAGGCGGGCGGCGCCAAGGCCGCGGCCCCCAAGTCCTCGGGCGCGGCGACCAAGGTGATGAACGACTTCGAGCTCTACGTGAAGGTGATGACCCACCAGAACGTGGGCGCCTCGCAGGGCCTGGACGCGCAGGCCATCCTCGCCAAGTACGGGCTCACCGTCGTCGACTGGTCGAACATCGGCGCCCACTGGAGCGCGAAGCTGATGTCCGACTTCACGCTCGCCACCAAGATGGGCGAGCTGATGAACAAGTACACCGCCGAGTTCTCCAAGCCCGGCGCTGGCGACGACATCGAGTTCTAGCGGGCGCGCCATGGCCGACCCCAAGCCGAAGCCAGGGAGCGACTTCCTGGCGCAGATCCTCAAGAACGCGAAGGCGAAGCCTGCCGCCGAGGTGGCCAAGGCCGGGCTGGAGACGCGGTTCTGCTCGGCGTGCGGCGCCAACCGCGAGGAGGGCTCGGACCTGGCCACGTGCGCGTACTGCGGCGCCTCGTTCCGCGAGGACCGAAGGTGCCCGCGCTGCAGCGCCCCCGTGAAGTCCCGCTCGGCGACGCAGTGCGACCAGTGCGGCGAGCGGCTGTGAGCCGCGGCCCGCGGAAGGAGTGCCCATGTCTGCGCAGGCGGTGACCGACCGCTGGACGGCGTTCCTCGGCAAGATCGACGGGCGCTTCCACGAGCTCCTGGACGGCGCGCGGCAGAGCCTGCCGGACCTCGTCGACCTCGCGGGCTTCGACCTCACGCCCTTCTGCAACGCGCTCACCGCCGTCCGGGTGCAGAGCCTGGAGCTCATCCACAAGATCGAAGCGACCTGGCACGGGCAGGTGGAGGCCGCTTTCGAGCAGGCGCTGGGCGACGACGGCGGGAGCCGGCTCGACGCCGAGCGCTCCCGCGGCGAGCAGCTCGCGCACACGCTCGAGCTGGAGCTGCGCCGCGCGGAGGTGGAGATCGCCGCGGCGGCAGCCGAGCGCGTGGTGGCCGAGGCGCGCAAGGTCCTCTCCCGCGAGTTCAAGTGCTCGCACTGCGCGGCGCCGCTCGCGGTGAAGGAGCAGTTCTTCCGGTCCTACTACGTGACCTGCCAGTTCTGCCGGACGGTGAACACCTTCGAGCCGGGCATGGTGGCGCGGATGGTGGAGCACTTCGCGGTGCATGCCCTGGCAGAGCGCGAGAGCCTCGCCGAGAACCTCGCCTTCATGGAGGCCGACTCGCGGTACCGCCGCTTGCGCGGCTCGGCGTCCAACCCCGCCCGCCGCGCCCTGGTCGAGGCGCACCGGGTGTTCGTGGAGCGCTACCTCCAAGCGCGCATCCAGTGGCTGCCCGACCTCGCCGGGTGCCTGGAGCAGGACCGCAAGGCCAGGCTCGAGGGCTTCCTCAAGTCGGTGGTCTGACCGGGCCCGGCGACCGGCCTCCGCGCGCTGGCCGCCCCACACCGCCCCTGCTAGAGTGCCCCTCGATGCGTACCCGGTCGATCAGCTGCAGGGCGCCTGGAGTCGTGGCTCGGCCACGCCTCTTCTGGCGCCGTGTGCCCCGGCGCGCGCGTCCGCAGTTGTTCGGCTACCCAGAACGCTAGGCCGCGGCCGCCGTCGCTGCCGCGGTCCGTTCCGGTCACCGTCTCGCTTCTCCCTATGTCGTTCCCTCGAACCGGCAGGGCTCCTGCCCCTTTCACGAGGCTCACCCATGTCCCAGATCGCCCCTGAAGCAGTCATCCCCTCCCTCACCAAGCACATCCTGGTGGACGGCTTCCACGTCATCATCGACCTCGAGAAGTCCCACGGCAGCTGGATCCGCGATGCGGTCACCGGCAAGGACATCCTCGACTTCTACGCGTACTTCGCCTCCCTCCCTGTGGGCCACAACCACCCCGCGCTGCGCGGCGACAAGGAGTTCATGGCCACGCTGGAGCGCGCGGCCATCGCCAACCCCGCGAACTCGGACATCTACTGCACCGAGTACGCGACGTTCGTGGACAAGTTCGCCAAGCTCGCGATGCCCGCGTCGATGCGCTACCTGTTCTTCGTGGCCGGCGGCGCGCTCGCCATCGAGAACGCGCTCAAGACCGCGTTCGACTGGAAGGTCCGCAAAAACCGCGCGGCCGGCCGGCCCGACGGCGGCAGCCAGGTCCTGCACTTCCGCGAGGCGTTCCACGGGCGCAGCGGCTACACCATGTCGCTGACCAACACCGACCCCATCAAGACCGACCTCTTCCCCAAGTTCAACTGGCCGCGCGTCACCAACCCGAAGGTCCAGTTCCCGCTCGACGCGGCGAACCTGGCCAAGGTGGTGGAGCTCGAGAAGCAGGCGGTCCAGGAGATCGAGGCGGCCTTCGCCAAGGCCCCGCACGAGATCGCGGCGATCATCATCGAGCCCATCCAGGGCGAGGGCGGCGACAACCACTTCCGCCCCGAGTTCTTCAAGGAGCTGCGCCGCCTCGCCGACAAGCACGAGGCGATGTTCATCGTCGACGAGGTGCAGACCGGCGTCGGCGCCACCGGCAAGCTCTGGGCGCACGAGCACATGGGCGTCACCCCGGACATCATCGCCTTCGGCAAGAAGGCCCAGGTGTGCGGCATCATGGTCGGCCCGCGCGTGGACGAGGTGAAGGACAACGTCTTCAAGGTGTCCAGCCGCATCAACTCCACCTGGGGCGGCAACCTCGCCGACATGGTCCGCGGCGCGAAGTACCTGGAGATCATCCAGCAGGAGAAGCTGGTCGAGCACACCGCGAAGGTGGGCGAGCACTTCATGGCCGGGCTGCAGAACCTGGCCAAGAAGTACCCGCAGGTCACCAACGTGCGCGGCCGCGGCACCTTCTGCGCGATGACGCTGCCCACCGCCGAGCAGCGCAACGCGGTCCGCACCGCCTGCTGGGACCTGGGCCTCGCGACGCTCTCCTCGGGCGCCACCTCGGTCCGCTTCCGCCCCTGCCTCAACGTCACCGCCGACGAGATCGACACCGCCCTGAAGATCCTCGACCAGGCGCTGGCCAAGGCCACGAAGTAGCCTGACCGGCACACCCTTGGCGCGGGCGGGGAGGCTTCCCCGCCCGCGCTGCTTTTGGGCGCCAGGATCGTTCTGCGCCGGGCTGCTTTTCGTGTCCCGCTCCGGGGACGCTGGAGTAGAGTTCCAGGCCTTCCGACGAGCCCCCATGCCCGACCCTGTCGCCCTCCCCTCCCGACGCTTCGACCGCTCGCTGCTGAGCGCCAGCCCCCTCGCGGGCCGCCTGGAGGCGGTCTACGCCCACGCCGCGGTGGTCCGGCTGGACCGGGACGGCGCGCTGCTCACCCTGCTCCACCCCTCGCGGGAGCTGGTCCCCTTCGGCGTGGAGATCCCTTGGGAGCAGGCGGACCTGGTGACCGGCTCCGCGGTCTTCCTCACCCGGCGCGAGCTGGCGCTGGGGGCCGCCCAGCGGGTGCAGTTGGTCGGCGACGGCACCGCGCTGGTGCTGGAGCGCGCCTCCTTCTCCCACGAGACCCTGCGCGCGCAGGTGCCCATCGCCCGGCCCTTCGCCAGGCGCGAGCGCACCCCCCAGGAGCGCCGCGGGCTGGACAAGGCCGATGAGTCGCTGCGGCGCATCGTGCTCGCCCTCGCCGGGGGCGCCTGCTCCCCGTCCGACCTCAGCGCCGCGGTCTGCCGGGTGGTGGGCGCGGGCTTCGGCTCCTCGCCCACCGGCGACGACTGGCTGGTGGGCGTCGCCGCGGTCGGGCACCGCCTCTCGCACACCGGCTACACCTTCCGCCCGGCTTGGGCGGCGTTCCTCGAGGCGCTGGACGCCGTGGGCGCCGAGGAGACCACCCCGGTGGCCCGCGAGATGCTGCGGCACGCCGCGCGCGGCGAGTTCCCCGAACCCCTCTTGCGGCTGGCCTCGCTGCTCGGCCGGCCCGGGGCGTCGGACCACGACCTGCGCGAGGCCTGCCGCAAGCTGCTCGCCATGGGGTCGGGGACCGGCGGTGACCTGCTCACCGGTGCGCTGTCGCTGGCCCAGGGCGTGCGCACCCAGAACGGAGGAATCGCGTGACCGAACGAATCGTCGTGCGCAAGGGCGCCTACCACGACTCCGCCTTCCTGATGCGCGTGGCCCGCGAGATCAAGGGGCTGAAGGGGGTCGAGGAGGCGGTGGTGCTCATGGGCACCCCCATGAACCTCGAACTGCTCTCGGACTCGGGCTTCTCGAACTCCGACGTGAAGCAGGCCACCCCCATGGACATGGTGGTCGCCATCCGCGCGGACTCGGCGAAGACCATCGACGGGGCGGAGGCGGAGCTGGCCAAGCTGCTCGAGGGCGGCGGGCCAAAGGCGGGGGCGGCCAGCGGCCCGCGCGTCCACCGCGACTTCGCCGAGGCGGTGCAGGAGCACCCCGAGGCAAACCTGGTCTCGGTCTCCGTGCCCGGCAGCTACGCGGCCTTCGTGGCCAACCGCGCGCTGGACGCGGGCAAGCACGTCTTCTTGTTCTCCAACAACGTCGAGCTGGCCGACGAGCTCCAGCTCAAGAAGCGCGGCCGCGCGCTGGGCCTGTTGGTGATGGGCCCGGACTGCGGCACGGCGATCATCGCGGGCGTCGGCCAGGGGTTCGCCAACCGCGTCCCGCGCGGCCGCATCGGCCTCGTCGGGGCGTCCGGCACGGGGCTCCAGGACGTGTCCTGCACCGTGGCCCACCTCGGCGAGGGCGTCTCGCACGCCATCGGCACCGGCAGCCGCGACCTGTCCAAGGACGTCGCCGGGGCGATGACCGGGTTCGGCCTCGAGCTGCTCGCGGACGACGACGCGACCGAGGTGGTGGCGCTCATCGCCAAGCACCCCGCCGAGGAGGTCGCCGAGAAGATGCACGGCGTGTTGCGCAAACTGGGCAAGCCGGTAGTCGTCCGCTACCTGGGCAAGCCGGCCCGCAAGAGCGAGGACGGCGTCTTCTACGCCGCGAGCCTCGACGAGGCGGCGGCGGCGGCGGTGGCGCTCGCGCGCGGGAAGAAGCCCACGAAGCTCAACCTCGCGAAGCAGGTGGCCGACGACGCGAAGGCCATCCTCGGCAAGAGGAAGGCGCTGGACGGCCGGCTGGTCGGGCTCTTCGGCGGCGGCTCGCTCTGCTCCGAGGCGAAGCTCATCCTCGGGAACGCCGGCATCGAGGCCACCGAGCCCGACCACCCGCTGAAGACCACCGGGAAGGCGGTGGAGGAGCCGGGGCACCTCGCCATCGACACCGGCGAGGACTTCTACACCGTGGGCAAGCCGCACCCGATGGTCGACCAGACGGTGCGCTGCGACCTCATCCGCAAGTGCGGCGCCGACCCGTCGGTGGGGCTGCTCTTGCTCGACGTGGTCATCGGCGACGGGTCCAACCACGACCCGGCCCCCGAGCTGGTGGCGGCGGTGAAGGACGCGAAGAAGAAGCGCGGCAAGAAGCCCCTGGTGGTCCTGGCGTCGATCACCGGGACCGACGCGGACCTGCAGAACGCCAGCCGCCAGGCGGCGGTGCTCGAGGAGGGCGGCATCTGCGTGCAGCCCAGCGCGGCCCGTGCGGCGATGCTGGCGGCGACCCTGCTCGGCGGGGAAAGGAGCGGGCGATGAAGCTCGGCAAGGCGAAGGACCTCTTGAAGGGGCCGCCCACCGTCATCGGGCTGGGCCTGGACAACATCGTCGAGGGCAACGTGAACGGCGGCGCGACCGTCCACCGCGTGGACTTCGTCCCGCCCGCGGGCGGCGACGTCGGCCGGCTGGCGCTGCTCGAGGCGCTGCACGAGCCGAAGCTCGCCGCGGCCATCGACGAGGCGAACAAGCTCGCCACCGAGCGATTCCTCGCGAGCCAGCCCTTCCTGGTCGGCGTGGGCGTCGCCCGCGACGTCATCCCCGGGATGGCGCCGGACCTGTTCCTGCACGCTGGCCCGCCCATCGGCTGGGACCGGATGTCCGGCCCGCTGCGCGGCGCGGTCATCGCCGGGGCGCTCCTCGAGGGTCTGGCCAAGACGCCCGAGGAGGCGCAGCAGCTCGCCGCGGCGGGCAAGATCCGCTTCGAGCCCTGCCACCACCACCAGGCGGTGGGGCCCATGGCCGGCCTGGTCACGCCCTCGATGCCAGTGTGGATCCTCGAGGACCGCGCCCCCGGCGCGAACCGGCGCACCTTCTGCACGCTGAACGAGGGCCTGGGCAAGGTGCTGCGCTTCGGCGCCTACTCGCCCGAGGTCATCGAGCGGCTGAAGTTCATGGCCGCGACGCTGGGCCCGGCGCTGGCAAAGACCCTGGCGCTGCGCGGGCCCATCGACCTGAAGACGCTGATGGCGCAGGCGCTGCAGATGGGCGACGAGGGCCACAACCGCAACCGCGCCGGCACCTCGCTGCTCTTCCGCGAGCTGGCGCCGGCAATGGTGCGCGCGGTCAGCGGCGAGGACGCGGCGAAGTGCCTGGAGTTCCTCACCAAGAACGACCACTCGTTCCTGAACCTCTCCATGCCCATGGCCAAGTGCATGCTCCTGGCCGCGGAGGGCGTCGCGAAGTCGTCGATGGTCACGGTGATGGCGCGCAACGGCACCGACTTCGGCATCCAGCTCTCCTGCATGCCCGGCCGCTGGTTCGTGGGCCCGGCGCAGATGGTGAAGGGCCTGTTCTTCCCCGGGTACAGCGAGAAGGACGCCAACCCCGACCTGGGCGACTCGGCCATCACCGAGACTGCGGGCATCGGCGCCTTCGCCATGGCCGCGGCCCCGGCCATCGTGCAGTTCGTGGGCGGGACGCCCGAGGACGCGCTGCGCACCAGCCGCGAGATGCAGCGCATCACCACCACCAAGAACCCGGTGTGGGCCATCCCCGCGCTCGGGTTCGTGGGCGCCGCGACCGGCATCGACGTGCGCAAGGTGGAGGAAC
>CAZAIE010000288.1:0-7920 GCA_964485035.1 uncultured Myxococcaceae bacterium
CCTTGCAACCTGGAGGGTGACCGCCTTCTCCTTGTCGCCCTTCAGGCCGAGCGCACCGTCCTGCTTCCCGCCGTGGCCGGGGTCCACGTAGACCAGCGGACGCGGCGCCGGGGCGGCGGCCTGGGCGACGGCGGGGAGGACGAGCAGGCAGAGGAGCGCCAGGGCACGCATCGCCCCGGACTGTAGCAGGAACTCAGCCGGGTCCCGGCGTCGAAGTCGGGGTCGGCGCAGGGGGCTCGGCCGGCTTCTCCACCGGCCCCTCGACGAGGCGGGTGGTCACCATCACCACGATGCCCACGCCCAGGATGAGCGCGGTGAGCGTCGCCGACTTCGCGTCGATGCGCGTGACCAGCACCGAGAGCACCGCCAGCGCCGCCAGCGGGATGGCCGAGCCGAAGGGCACGCGGAACAGCCGCTTCGCGTCCGGGCGCCACTTGCGGAAGATGATGGTCGCCATGCAGGTGGGCACGTACTGCGCGAACAGCGTGATCACCGTGAGGTCGGCCAGCGCCTTGAAGTCCAGGACCGCCACCCCGCCCATCGCGCCCGCGGCGAGCAGCACGATGGCCAGGTTCGGCGTTCCCCGGGACTCGGACACGCGGCCCACGGCCCGGGGCAGCACGCCATCGCGGGCCAGCGAGGCCAATAGCTGCGGGCCCACCAGGGCGCTACCCGAGCAGAAGCCCACCATCGAGAGCAGCGCCGCGGCGCGCACGGCGATGGACGCAGGCCCGTCGCCGAAGGCGCTGGCCGCCTCGACCATCGGCGCCTCGGCCTGGGTCACCGTCGGCAGCGTCCCCACCACCACCAACTGGATCAGCGCGTAGAGCAGCACCGCCCCCACCAGCGAGCCGACGATGGAGAGCGGGATGTTCCGGCGCGGGTTGTCGGTCTCGCCGGCCACCACAGCCACGAACTCGAAGCCCGAGAGCGCGAACAGCGCCGAGAACATGCCCTCGGCGAAGCCCTTGGCGTCGGGCACGCCCAGCGCCGAGAAGTTGGCCCCGCGGACGAAGAAGATGCCCACCACCACGAAGGTCACCAGGGCCAGCACCTTGATCACCGTGAGCACGTCCGAGGTGCGCGCCCCGGTCTTCACCCCGCGCCAGTTGGCGAACCCCAGGAGCGCGATGAGCCCCATCCCCACCGCCCGCGGGCCCCAGCGGGGGTCCAGCGTCGCCACCCGGGAGATCTCCTCGCCGAAGCCGCGGGCGATGGTGGCGTAGCCGAGGATGCAGGAGACCAGCACCAGCCAGCCCACCCCGAACCCCACCTCGTTGCCGAAGGCCTCCCGGGCATAGACGTAGGTCCCGCCCGAGCGCTCGAACATGCCGCCTACCTCGGCGTAGCAGAGCGCCACCAGCACGCAGAGCGCGCCGCAGGCGACGAAGGCGAGAGGGCTGAGCGCCTTGGCGCCGCTGGCCACCCACCCCGGGAGCAGAAAGATGCCGCTCCCGATGATGCCGTTGATGCCGATGGCGATGCAGTCGAACAGCGTCAGGCGGCGGGCGGCCACTCTCGTTCCCTCCTCGCCCCTCCGGTCAGGAGGGCGGGTGGTTCACACCTTCGACAGCGGGTGCTGGTCGAGGAAGCGGGCGATGGCCAGCTCGTCCTCCGTGGCCAGCTCGCCGAACTTCACGTGCGCGCCGTACCGCCCCTCCTGCTCGGAGACGCGGATGATCTCGCCCTCGCAGTGGATCTCCTGGGGGCGGCCGGGCAGCGTGAAGTGCAGTTGCACCTTCTTGCCGACCGGGACCATCCGGTCCTCGAAGAACACCCCGCCGATGCCCAGATCGCCGGTCTTCTCCTCGAAGGAGCCGCCGGCCTCCACCTGGCACACAAAGAACTTCAGCGGGACGCGGGGCGAATCACGACGGTCGCTCCCCCGGTCGATCGGCCCCTCGGCCTCGTTCGTTGCCATGGCTGCATCTTCTCCTGGTCGGTGCAAGGAACACCGCTGCTTACACCAGTCCCGCTCCAGGGTCCAACGACAACTCCGGAGCGGGCGGCCGGGGCCTCAGCGCTTGGGGGGCAGCGCAGCGACCGCGGGCAGGAAGGCGTTGAGGAGCGAGGTGAACCGGTCCTTGACGCGCTCGGCGGTCTCGGAGACCTCGGCGTGGGAGAGCGGCTCCTTCCCGATGCCGGCGGCGTAGTTGGTGATGCAGCTGATGCCGGCGACCTTCACGCCCATGTGCGAGGCGACGATCACCTCGGGGACGGTGCTCATGCCCACCGCGTCGACGCCGATGGTGCGCAGGTAGCGGATCTCCGCGGGGGTCTCGTAGGACGGCCCGGAGAGCCATACGTAGACGCCTTCCTTCAGCGGCACCTGCAGCTTCTGCGCGGTGGTGCGCAGCAGGTTGCGCAGCTCGACGCCGTAGGCGTCGCTCATGTCCGGGAAGCGCGGGCCGAGCTTGTCCTCGTTGTGGCCCACCAGCGGGTTGGCGCCCGAGAGGTTGATGTGGTCGGTGATCATCATCAGGTCGCCGGGGGTGAAGTCGGAGCGAATGCCGCCCGCGGCGTTGGTGACCACCAGGGTCTGGATGCCCAGCGAGCAGAGCACGCGCGCGGGGAAGGCCACCTGCCAGGGCGCGTAGCCCTCGTACATGTGCACGCGGCCCTGCATCGCCACGATGGGCGCGCCCGCGAGCTTGCCCAGCACCAGGCGGCCGGCGTGGCCGGGGACGGAGGAGGTGGGGAAGCCCGGCAGCTCCCCGTAGGGGATGACGGTCTTCTCCGAGAGGGAGTCGGCAAAGCCGCCGAGGCCGGACCCGAGGATGATGCCCACCTTCGGGACGAGGCTGGACTTCTGCTTCACGGCGGCCACGGTCTGTTGGATCTGGTCGTAGAGGGACATGCGCGCGATTCTAGCGGCCGCATCGTGCCGGTAAAGGATTCCTGCCAGCCTTCCCCGACCCGGGTCGATTTCTTGACCCGGTTGCTACACTCCGCCACAGCCGACGACGTCCCTGTTGACCTTTCCGGAGGAGCTCATGGTCCAGTCCCCTCGCGTCAAGCGCGCCCACCCCCGAGTCGAGGCCGGCTTCCTCGTCCAGCTCGAGCTCGGCTCGCGCAAGGTGGTCGCCCGGGCGCGCGACCTCTCCATGGCCGGCCTCTTCCTCGACGGCCCGCTCTCCCAGCTCCCCAACGAGATCAACCTGCGCATCCCGCTCCCCGGCCAGGGACGCGAGGTGGTCACCCGGTGCCAGGTCGAGCGGCGGCAGGCGGACGGGGTCGCGCTCTCCTTCGCGCAGATCACCTGGGAGGACCTCCTGCTCATGGCCCGCTTCCTCGCCCCGCGCCTATAGCCGCTGCGCGGCGCTTGGAGCCCCCCGCCGGGGTTTGCTAAGACTCGGCCCTCTCCAACGACCCAGGGGGGCCCATGGCCGAGCTCGTCTTCTTCCGGCGCACCGAGGAACTGATGCGCGTCGCCCTCGACGGGCGGCGCACGGTGGTGGGGCGCGCCCCCTCCTGCGACATCGTGGTCCCCGACCCCGCGGTCTCGCGGCAGCAGTTCGCCATCGAGCGGCGCGGGACTCGGTGGTGGCTCTCGGACCTCTCCGGGAAGGGCACCGACGTGGGAGGGAGCCGCGTCGAGGAGTTGGCGCTCGGGGACGGGAACGACATCAGGCTCGCGCAGTGGCGCGCGGTCTTCCACCCCGAGGCCCCCGGCAGCGTCGACGTGGACGCCACACTCACCGACGACCTGGGGCACACCCAGCAGCAGCCGCTCGCGCACCCGGAGACCGGCCTCGGCGGGGTGCGGCTGTACCACTCCCGCAACGGCGTGGAGCGGGCCGAGCCCTTCACCGGCGAGGCGGTGATCGGCTCGGGGGAGCACGCGACGGTGTGCGTGGACGACCCCTTCGTCTCCGCGACCCACCTGCGGCTCGAGCGCTGCGAGGGCGGGGTGCGGGTGCAGGACCTGCAGTCGCGCAACGGCACCTTCCTGGGCCCGGCGCGCATCCACGAGGCGGTGGTCCCCCTGGGCTGCACCCTGCGCCTGGGCAACACCGAGGTGGTGCTGCGCCGGCAGGAGAAAGAGACTGGGGTCCCGCGCTTCGAGGGGATGGTCGGCAGCGACCCCGCGATGCGCCGGGTCTACGAGACCATCGAGCGGGTGGCGCCCTCGCTGGCCGCGGTGGCCATCTTCGGCGAGTCCGGCACCGGCAAGGAGCTGGTGGCCCGCGCCATCCATGCGCGCAGCAGCCGGGCCTCCGGGCCGTTCATCCCGGTGAACTGCAGCGCGCTGAACAAGGAGCTCATCGAGAGCGAGCTCTTCGGGCACGAGCGCGGTGCCTTCAGCGGCGCCGACAAGCAGCACAAGGGAGCCTTCGAGGAGGCCGACCGCGGCACGCTCTTCCTCGACGAAATCGGCGAGCTGGCGCTGCCGCTCCAGGCCAAGCTGCTCCGGGCCCTGGAGCTGGGCGAGATCAAGCGGGTGGGCTCCAGCCGCCCCATGAACGTGGACGTACGCATCGTCGCCGCCACCAACCGCGACCTGCGCGCCGACGCCCGCCGCGGTACCTTCCGCGAGGACCTCTACTGGCGACTCTGCGTGGTGCCGGTGATGCTGCCCCCGCTCAGGGCGCGCAAGGGCGACCTCGCGCTGCTCATCCGCCACTTCATGAAGCTGCACGCCCCCAGCGCCGGGCCGGTGCTCTCCGCCGCCGCCGAGCAGCGACTTCTGGAGCACGGCTGGCCGGGCAACGTCCGCGAGCTGCGCAACGTGCTGCACCGCACCTACCTCCTGCGCAAGGGGGAGCGCATCGAGGCCGACGACGTCAGCTTCGAGAGCGAGTACGCCGCCGCGCCGGGCGTCGCCGAGCACGGCGCCGGCTACGACCCTTGCCAGGACGAGGGGGACCGCGTGTTCCTGCCCGGCAAGTCGCTGGAGGCAATCGAGGACGAGGCCTTCCTGAAGACCTGGCGCCGGCTAGGCGGCGGGCCCACCCGGGTCGCGGCCGCGCTCAAGCTCTCGCGCGGGGCCATCTACCGGCGCCTCAAGCGGCTGGGCATGGACGAGGAAGCGGGCGACGAGGGCGACGACGAGGAGAAGGGTTGAGCGCCCTCGCCCTCGCCGCGGGCCTCCTCCTGCTCGCCTCCCCGGCCCCCGAGCCGCGGGCCCTGGCGATCTACGAAGCGGGGAAGGCGTCCTACGACGCCGGCCGCTATGGCGAGGCGCTGCGCCGGTTCGACGAGGCGGTGCGCCTCCAGCCCGACCTCGCCCGCTGGCACTACAACCGCGGCCTCGCGCTGCGCAAGCTGGGCCAGGAAGAGGAGATGCGCGCGGCCTTCGCCGAGTCCCGCCGCCTCGACCCCGGGTACAAACGCGCCGAGATCGACGCCAAGCTCGGCCTGCCACCCGCCGAGGCCACGGGGACCGCCGCGCCCGACGAAGGCGTGGACCTCGCCTGTCCGGTCATCGGCATCAGCCTCTTCGTGGCGATTTCGCTGCTGAGCTGGCTCATGGTGCGCAAGCCCATGAAGGAGGCGAAGGCGGCCGGCGCCGCGCGGGAGCAGCGCCTCTACGCGCTCTCCGCCCGGCTCGCGGAGCTGGAGCGGCGCTTCGCGGCCGGCGAGGACGCCGAGGCGCGCGGGCACCTGGACCAGGCCACCGTCGCCGAGCGCCGGGCCTACGCGCTGCTCCCCCGCGTCCAGGTGAAGCCGAAGAAGGGCGTCGACCTCGAGGCCGCACTCGCCGCCGGGGAGGCCGCCGCCGCCGCCGCCGACGCCCGCCTGCGCGAGGCGCTGCCAGGACCGGCCCCGCGGGCCCCGCGCCTCGGGTGCTTCTTCTGCGCCCGCCCGCTCCCAAACGAGGCCTGCCGCGTCGCCGTCTCCCTCACCGACGCTGGCAAGGAGCACCCCGCGCTCGTCTGCCAGGACTGCGCTGCTCAGGCCGAGGCCGGCCGGCCGCCCCGAGTCCGGGTGGTGGAGCAGGGAGGAGAGGTGCGGCACTGGGCCGAGGTGGAGGAGTTCGACCCCTACGTCCACCACCACCGCCCGCTCGAGGGGACCCGCACCGTCGGCGTGCACGCGCTTCCCGCCGGCCGCTCGCCGGGCGAGCTGGCGTCCCTCGCAGCCGGAGGCGCGCTCCTCGGCGGGGGAGTCGCGCTCGTCGCCAGCCAGGCACTCGACCTCGACGCCCTGCGCGAGGCCGCCGCCGCCGAGTTCGCAGCCCAGGGACAGGACCCGCGCCGGGACGCTTGGGCCGACCAGTCGTGAGCGGCCCCCGGCGCTTCGTCTTCTACGCCGTCGACGGCCTGGGGCTCGGGCACGTCACCCGCCTGCTGGGCATCGCCCGGGCGCTGCGCCGGCTGCGCCGCGACGCGGAGGTGCTCTTCCTCACCTCGTCCGAGGCGGACTCGGTGATCTACCGGGAGGGCTTCGCCGCGGTGAAGGTGCCCTCCAAGACGCTGCGCGAGCAGGCCGGCCTGGGCAAGGGCGCGTTCCTCCGCCTCGCCCAGAACCTGACCTGGAGCGTGCTCACCTCGTTCGACCCGGACGTGCTGGTGGTCGACACCTACCCCGCGGGCAGCTTCGACGAGCTGCTCCCGGCGCTGCGCTGGCGGCAGAAGAACGTCTTCGTCTACCGCGAGCAGCGCCCGGAGGTAGCCGGGACGGAGCTGGCCCAGGCGACGCTGCGGCTCTACGACCGCATCCTCGTCCCCCACCCCGACGTGGAGGACGCGGGTCCGCTCCCGGACCCGCGCGCGGCGCTGGCGGTGGGCCCGGTGCTCATCCGCGAGAAGAGCGAGCTGCTGGACCGGCGCACCGCGCGCGAGCGGCTGGGCCTGCCCCAGGACCAGGCGCTGGTCTGGGCGGCCTTCGGCGGCGGCGGCGACCCGGACGCAGCCGCCTCCCTGGAGATCGCCCGGCAGGCCGTCGCCACGCTCCCCGGAGCGCGGCTGGTCGCCGGGCTGGGGCCGCTGGCGCGCGAGGCGCCGGACGTCCCCGGGGCGCTCACCCTCGCCCGCTACCCGATGCTCCCGTACCTCCCCGCCTTCGACGCGGCGGTCTCCAGCACCGGCTACAACTCCGCGCACGAGCTGCTCTTCGCCGGGGTGCCCTCGGTGCTGGTGCCCTTCCCCCGGCAGATAGACGACCAGCACGCGCGCGCCCTCGCCTTCGCCGCCTGCGGCGCGGCCCGGGTCTGCACCCCGCTCACGGTGCCGGCGCTGGCCGCGCAGCTGCGTGCCTGCCTCGAGCCCGAGGCCGCCCGCGCCCTGCGCGACGCGGCTCGCAAGGCGGTCCCCAAGAACGGCGCGGAGAAGGCGGCCCGCGCCCTGCTGGATCTCGGGTGAGCGACGAGGCCCTCACCGCCCGCCTCCGGGGCTACCTCGAGCGCCGCCCCCGGCTCGGTCCGGAGACGGTGCACCTGGACGTGGCCAACGCCTGCAACCTGCGCTGCGTCACCTGCTGGAGCCACGCGGCGCTGCTCGCCCGGCCGAAGTCCGCGGCGTGGAAGGCCCAGCGCATCGACCCCGGACTGTTCCAGCGGGTGGTCGGAGAGGCAGCGGTGCTGGGGGCCACACGCGTCATCGTGGGCGGGGCCGGGGAGCCGTTCACCCACCCCGAGATAGTCCCGCTGCTCGCCTCGGTGAAGGCGCGGGGACTGCGCCTCACCCTGCTCACCAACGGCACGCTCTGCGACTTCGCGGACCTGGTGGCGCTGGGAGTGGACCAGGTGCTGCTGAACCTGGCGAGCGCGACGGCCCGGACCTACGCCGCCTACCACCCGGGCGAGCCCAAGGCGACCTTCCAGCGGGTGGTCGAGGGCGCGCGGGCGCTGGCGGGCCGGGTGAACCTCGTGCAGGTCATCAACCGGGTGAACGCCGACGAGGTGCCGGAGATGGTCGACCTCGCCGCCCGGCTCGGCGCCCGCTGCTCCTTCAAGGTGGGCGACACGCCGCCCGGGAC